>JBJEAY010000334.1:0-2222 GCA_051869575.1 Prevotella sp.
AAAGGTAAACAATTATTTTGGACGGTGCAATACGTTTTCGTGGAGACGCTTACCAGTAAACGGCATTTTTATGGCAAAAATTTGCATATTTCGATTATTTTTTGTAACTTTGCAGCGAAAAAATCATCAAAATTACACTAAAAACATAAGAAATATGATAAAAATCACTCGAATTAAAGCAAATTCTAACGGGAAAATAGCAGTTACGCACTGGAAAATGGCAAAAATGATTGAAAAAATCATGGCCGACGACAGTAAATCAAGCGTGACACAGTTCCGTAATTATGCCATATTTACAAGAAACAGAATAGGGCAAGAAGAGCGATGGCGGGGGAAATACGACAAAATGAATACCCTGCCGAGCTTTCTGCCATCTGTGGAAATCATAATCGACGAGGATGGCAATGAGGTCATGAAGGCTTTCAACGGCATCATAACCCTTAGCGTTGACAACATCACCGAGGCTGCCGAGTTGGAAGCCGTGAAGCAGATGGCATCACTGATGCCGATGACTCTCGCGGCTTTCGTCAGCAGCACTGGCAGCGGTGTGAAGATACTTGTGAGGGTTGAACCGACGGACGGACATATAGTCACCAACAAAGACGAGGCCAAGCAGGTGTGTCGTACGGCATACGACATAGCAGTAAAGGTATATGGCGGAATCATCAACCACAACGTGCAGATGGCAGTGTCGGCACGCGAAGGCCAATGTCTGTATGCCGGATTTCGACTGTCGCTCGACCCTACCCCATATTTCAATCCCGACGCTTCACCTTTAAAGGTGGCAAATATCATCCAAAGCTATGACAACCGCCTTGTTCCTACGCTCCACGATAGCAAGTTGAATGAAAATAAGCCGTCAGACATCGAGGATCCATCGGATATTCGTATGATGATAGATTATCTGAAATCAAAATATGTATTCAGATTCAACAGGGTGGAGAATGTTGCCGAGATGAAGATTCTCAACAATCAGAACTACGGTTGGCTGCCCCTTGACGACAAGCGGTTCAACTCCATCTTGCTTGATATTCAGAGTAGAGGACTGAGAATCTGGGACAAGGACTTCAACAGATACCTACATTCCACGAAAGTGAATGTGTATGACCCCGTGCAAGACTACCTCTATGGACTTGAGAAAAAATGGGACGGCAAAGACCATATCGGCCGACTTGCCAACTGTGTGCACACGGATTGCAAGCAATGGAAGCGGTGGTTCAGAAAATGGTTCTTGAGTATGGTGGCGCAATGGATTGGCAAAGACCGTCGCTATGGCAACAGTGTGGCTCCGCTACTCATCTCGCCACAGGGTTACAACAAATCCACATTCTGCCGCCGACTGCTTCCGCCGGAGTTCAAACAGACGTTCATCGACAATCTCGACATTACCGAGAAGAAGACCACGCTCATTGCCATGGCACAGTCGCTGCTCATCAACCTCGACGAGTTTAATGCCATTCCGCCACGCATCCAACAGGGATTCCTCAAGAACGTGATGCAGTTGCCCACCATCAAAGTGAAACTGCCATACGCCCGCTCGATAGAGGAAATCCCCCGACGCGCATCGTTTATCGCCACTACTAATATGTGCGACATCCTTGCCGACCCTTCAGGTTGCCGCCGTTTCATTGGCATCGAACTGACCTCCCCCATAGATGTCACGTGCCCCATCAACTACGAGCAACTCTATGCTCAGGCGATGCATGCCATAATGAACGGCGAGCGCTATTGGTTTGACTACGATGAAAACGAGGAGATTATCAATCACAACCGCCAGTATCAGTTGCTGTCGCCCGCCGAGCAGTATTTCCGCCTGTGTTTCAGCGTAACGCAAGACGAGTCGGTAGGCCAATACATGACCACCGCTGCAATATATGACAAGATAAAGAGCATGGCTGGTTCGTCATTAGGAGTAAACGGTCTCAGCAAGTTCGGTCAATTCCTTGCAAACCTCGACGGAATAGTGAGAAAACGCACAAAGATTGGCACCGTTTATCTCGTGAAACCGTTATAATCATCGGGAGGGATGGTGACATTATTAAATATTATTAAAATAATATTTTTTATCCCCTCTTTGTCCGAATTCTCGTGAAAGTTTATTAACTTTGCCCTCAAATAATATAGATAGATTACGGAATAAAAACTGCCCCACTGGATGAACTTACATAAAATATAATGGTTTAAACATAAATTGAAGAAAATATGATTGACGTAAGAAATAT
>JBJEAY010000335.1:0-12154 GCA_051869575.1 Prevotella sp.
CTCATGCATCATGTCACGCTGTGCCCACAAAGCCCTTTTGCTACTGGCTCCTGCCACGTTATCATCGCAATACCTATAGGTGTATTTGCAGCCCATCTGGTCTTTGATGTAATGGTCAAGATATACTGACAGCAGTAGGTTCAGTGAACCTTGCGAGGAGCGAAGTCCCATACTGATACCCTCCGGCAACATTCTTGTAAACTGCTCAATAAGCCGCAGGAAGGTCTCATCCTTGAACACATGTCTGTAGGCATACATCACAAAGTCCTGCACAACAGTCTCGTAACATTTCCTGATGTCATCCTGATACCAGTATCTGATATTGCCACGCTTACGCAGGTCATCCTCGATATATGCCTTAAGATCGTGCATACCTCGCCCCTTGATGCTTGATGATGTGGTACGGATAAACCTACGTTTGATATGCCTGTCAGCAACCTCCATCACGGCATTAACCTTGATGCGAGCCGCCATACAGAACACTTGTATGTGACGCAACTTTCCAGCTTCCCATATATCGCGTGTGTGGAAGCCTCCGTTGCGCAACTCCTCGTCTGTTGGCGTTCTGTGCATGGGCATGAGATTGAGGTGACCGCTGATGATTTCCTGTTTAACCTGTGCAAGAAACCATTCACGGTTTGCTATCAACCATTTGCCCTCGACAGAGTTCTTCCGTTCAGTTCCTCGTACCACGGTGTCGAAACTGTCTTCAAGGTTCTTCTGGTCGATGATTTCCTCAATGATATATCCGTCTCTTTTCATTGCTATTTGTTTTTGCCTTCAATCTCTGCAGGTCTGACTTCTTCGAGAATTAACCTACCAAACTCCACCTGCTTTTGTCATTTTTCAGTTTTCCGCATTATTGCGCTGTTACTGAGGCTCGGGTCTCTCGTCCGCTGCTGTCCTGCATCACGTACAGGTATGCGGTAGGAACGATTTTGTGAAAGTGAGCGCAAGGCATACGCATTTGACCATTAAGTCATATTGTAATCTGCCATTTCATGACAGGCACTTTCTAATTAAGAGTTGTTTGCGAGCCGAGCGCCGTTGTTCGAGTTCGAGTTCGAGAACGCATTATTCGCATTCGCGTACGACAAGCCGCCATTCGCATTCGCATTGTTGTTCGAACGGCCAACACAACGGCACCCGATGAGACCCTCTACCTTTTCGGTCTATCTTCACTTTGCAGGAGGAGCACGAAGACTCCTCACTGACAGATGATGTTTCTCTTTCGTTATCATATTTCTATTTCCTGGTTTCGGTTTGGGACGCTTACGCTATATCGTTTTTTACGCTTATCGCTCCTCTGAAGGCGAGCCGAGCGCCGTGGTTCGAGTTCGAGCTCGAGAACGCATAACCCGCATACGCGTACGACAAGCCGCCACTCGCACGCGCATCGTTGTACGAACGGCCAACACAACGGCACCGTGAGGCTGAATAATAGTTGACATCGCAATAGTTGGTAGCAAATACGGAATTATCTGTACTGCATTTAGAAGCAATGACATCACAATATCTGCCATGCCTTGTGCGTGCTATGGCGTAACCTGACGTGGTGATGCCTTGCACCACTCGCTCCGTCTTGGTGATAGGGTCAAAGATGTGCCACTTCGCATCGATAGGATAACTCGATATTTGGTCGCTCATCTTTTCTGCCAATGCCTGGGCGTAGGTAGGTACATTCACTGCAACGTTATCCATAAACTCCCAAGTGCAGCCAAAGAAGCTCTCAAAGCCCATACACTTGTTACCTGACAATTGACCTTTATAGCTGTCACTGTTGCCAATGGCATCTGCATAACCAGTCGTGCCGCCTGCACCTCTACCATATCCACAGAGCAACTGAGCATCCCTATTACCCGTCAGCGAGTAATAGAGCACAGCCATCAGCTTGCTCATTTCGTAGTCAAATAGCTGGTAACCATTCCCCCTGCGTGCAGCAAGGTTCTGGAAGTCCTTGCCAGTATAATTCATCGCATTGATAGGAGTATTCGTGGGCTTTCCAGCTGCGTCATAGGTCCACTCCGACGATGTGGTCGATGTATTAGTTCCGACACGCACGGTGGCACCGGAAATAGAACGAAGCTGCGTGATGGTATCAACGCTGGCATGATAGATACCACCGAGGAACGCTTCGCTCCGTACCCAGTCGGGTTCTATGGCTTCCACCTCCGTACTGTCAACGGCAATAGCTTCCAGCGCGTTGTTGATAGACTTGGCTGCAAACACGAAGGTCTTCGCACCGAAAGGCACATCAATAAACACATAGTCACCGTCCATAAAGTCAAACATACTGCTGTTCACAGCCATGTTGTAATGACCGATGATGATACCGTCCGCATTGAGGAACACGGCACCAATAGTTGCGTTATTCATGCCCGGCCAACGCACCTGTTTCATGCCCTCAACGTCAATGGCGTAGGCGTTGATGTTCGGCGTGTCTGTCAGCACGCCTTCTGTAGCAAGTGTGCTCACGCCATCCTCCACGTTGGTGACGATTACAGCAGAGTTCTCCTTGTAGATGATATCGCTGAGTGTCTTGCGGTTCACCTTGCTTGCCGTGCTCAAAGGCTCATCTTCAAGGCTGCTCCAGCAGGTGTACTTCTTCTGGTTCTTGAAGTCGTTGATACCTTTGTACCACAGCGCAGGAACACGCATGAAAGCATCATTTCCGCTGCCAAGGCTGTCATTGTAGTCAAACTCCGTACCGTCGGCCAGTCTGGTATAGTTCTCGTTGCTCATGCGCTCGCCTTCCCACACGCCTGAAGAGTTGTTCAGCTTGCCAGTCACAGGAATCATCCTCTCTCTGATACGCAGGATATGACCGCTGGCTTGGTATTCCTCTCCTGTCGTTCCGTTCTCAAGGTTAGTCACGTTCTTCGGGTCTGTCATCGTATCGTCCTGCACGACCATCGTGTACTGGGCGTTGTACAGCTCCAGCTCTGGGAAGTACTTAGCGAGTGCCGCAAACTCCGCTTCGTCTATCAGCCGCGTCAATACCCAGCGTCCGGTCAGTCCGTCGCAGGCATCTTTTAGCTCACTGCCGATTCCTCTTGCTCCGCTCGCCTTCAACGCCTGCAGCACGGTGTCATCACTGCTTACGTTGTCTAAAGGCAGGTAGATTTCAGCAATCCTGCCGCCTTGTGAGATGATGTCGTTCAGCAGCTTTTGGCCGTCAATGTTCGGGCATCCGCTCAACTGTAGTCTCGTCACGTTGCCAAGGCCCTCTATGGTCATACTTCCGTTTGGATATGTCAACTTGGGTAGGTTAACGAACTGTATGGCTGTCATGCTCGCAGGCAACTGCAAGGTCTCCAATGGCGCACTCTCCGAAGGAGTGAATGTCTTTAGTGAGCTTCCGCTGGCAAGCACCTCTTTCAGACGAGGACAATTCTTCGCACTCAGCGTGGTAATCTTCGTGTTGCGGATGTCTATACGTTTCAGGAACGGCATTGCAGGCAATTCCAATGCGCTAAGCACACCAGTCGTGTAGGCAGGCGTGTAGCCTTCTCCGCCTACAATCAGTTCCTCTAATAGCGTGCAGTATTCCAGTGAGAACGCCTCCAGCTTCGGAGTACACTTCGATATGTCGAGCTTAGCCAACTTGTCGGCACCGAAGATGTAAATCATCTTGCCGCTCTCCTGGGCATCGCCCACCTTCATCGTATAGCTCTCACCGGCCAGCAGGTGGCAACTGTCGGCACAAGCATCCGCACGGTCTTCGCCCAATCCGAAGAAACCATCCTGTGCTGCCGTGATGGTTATCTCTATCGGTCCCATCATACGTGCCTTGAACGGGTTGGTATAGAGGTCGCCCACCTGGAACTGGCCATCGCAGTACTTGAAACGCTTCCTCTGGTAGTCGGGCAGGTCATCAAGGCGAAGTCCATGCAATGCGAAGAAGTAGTTGTCGCTCGGCGTGGAGTTCTGGATGTACTTCCGCTCTCCGTCAAACGAACTGATTACCTTCGCCCACTTGTCAAGTCGTTTAGTCACCCAGTAGTAGTAGCAACCGTCAGCGGAGAAAGGCTTCATGTTGTTGTATTCCACCTTGCGCATGGCATCGGCTACCTGCTGCAAGGTCACCGTGCTGCTGCCGCTGCTGTTCAGCCAGAACGCCCCTGCAGCGTAGGTCTGCTGGAAGATGACGCTGTCCCAGCCTTGATATAGGTGACTCGTCCGTGCATCCATGTCCCACGGAATGGTCAGGCCGCAGTCGTTGTCGGAACCGTCAACGCAGTCACCGTCATACCAGTGGTTAAGGTACATCCTCATCTTTCCGTCTGTGTCAAGGTAGAAACCCATCATGGCGTTCTTGCTCCGCTGGTCCACAGTAGCCTTATAGTCACTGGCAACGGTATAGCACAGCACGCTATGTACGTTGGCAAAGTCCTTCAGCTCCTGCTCCCACTTCTTCAGGCGGTTGGCTTTCGTTCCGGGCACACTGCTCGTGCCGAGCGTGATGTTGCCGTCAGCCTCGGTGGGGTGGTGGTTGCACTCCTGGCAGTAGCGCAGCCATCGGTACAGCTGGTAAGGCACTTTCCTGCCTTCTTCGTACAGGGCATTGAGGTCGTCGTCATCTGGATAACGGCTCTCGTAGTAGCTCATCCATACAGGTGCGCCTGTGCTCTCGTCAATGGCAATGAGGTCATCCACACCGTTGCAGCCCTGCATCCAGTTCAGGAAGTCGTATTTCAGCAGTTCATAGCACTCCACAGGGTTGACTACTCTTCCCGTCACGCTCCACTTCTTCGTGGCACTGTTGAAGGTCATCGTTCCTGTCGTGTCCTTCCATGTGCCGCCCTTGTACTGCATGTAGTGCCCGTCGTTGGTCAGATATACCACGCTCCACAGCAAATCCTTCACAGACATAGCCCTCACCTCTGCCATCGTCTTCTCGATGAGCGTAGGGCTATCCACGGCACTCACCTCCTGCATGCTGCCTGTTCCGTCATTCTCCAGTACCACCCGGTTCGGGCCGCACCACTCACTCAGCACATAGATGTTGCCGGCCACCAATTGCGCACCACCGCCAAGCACCTCACTCTTGAAACTATCAATGCTCTGGTTTCTCGCTCCTACGAGCTCGATGAAGTCTCCGTAGTTCAGACACGCACTGTTGTAGCCTGTCACACCCTCAAATCCGAAGAACGTGGCATCACCCTTGTCGGCATTGAAGTTAGCCTTGGCATGGAAATAGGCGTTGGCTGGGTCGGTAGCCTCCTGTGCCGTCATGTAATGATCCGTGCGGAACAGGGCGCAGGGAACGCTGTCTATGCTCGTCTGAATGTCGAAGTCACCCTCGTTATACACCTGTGCTGGTGTCATGTACTTATCACCCAAGGCACGCTGCGTGTCGTTCATCAGTTCCATCATCGCACCGTTGTGAGCACCGCAGCTGTCGGAGTAGTCAACCTTGATGGTGGTGATGTTCGTGAACTGGCCGCCTTCCTTCACCTGCAATTTTTTCTTCTTGGCCATGCTGGCGGCAAGGTCGTACTTGGCAAGGATTGCAGGGTCTCCGCCGAACATGTCGCTGATTTCCTCCCTTGTGTACATCAGTCTCATGCCGCCGCTCTTCTTGTGCTTGGCCTTCTTGTTCTTGATTTTGCGCCATGAGGAGGTCGTTCCCTGGTTGCTCGTCGGGTCGTTCGTGATGATGCAGTTCTGCCAAGGGCGGTCGGGGAAATAAACATACCAGTCCAACGGTATCGTGGTCTTCTTGTCTCCGTCCAGCCCTTCAAGATAGTCGGGATAGTTCTTCTCTATGTCATCGCTTGTGGCGGTCTTCGTCAGCACGACAACACACAATCCTGCATCCAGACATTTCTGCATGCTCGGTCGGTCTTTGGTCGTTCCCTCAGCGGTCTGGCTGGCAAGAACGTTGTTCTTCTCGTACTCCTTTATCATAGCATCCGTGTCAGTAACGCCGATGAGGTAGTTGTCAAAAGCCTGCTTGTAGTTGTAGTAGGTGTTCCACATCTTCATGCAGTACAGGTAGATGTCGGCATCCGTTCCGTCCCACTCGATGGTTGCTTCCGATGTCGGAAATGCTCCTGCCGTATAACGCACGGCTCCTGCCTCGTCACCGTCCTTGAACACCTTGATACATCCTATACCTCCGTAGGGGGCAATAGCATTAGGTTCTACCACAATGTCAAACCTGTGTACCATATCCACGGCATAGGGTATCGTGCAGCTCGTTCCGGCATCCTCGGTGTCGCCATTGGTATAGACTACCAGCTTCTCGCCTGTCAGGACAAAGCCAAGTTTCTTGCCACGGCACTGCATGAGCACGGCGTTCCTATCGGCCACGTTCTTTACCATGGTCGTAAAGCTCAATGCGCTGCCGTTCGTCTCGATGGCACTGTTGGCGTAGGGCTTGATGTTGCTCGTTGCCCTTACATCCTCGGCGATACGCAAAGCCATTCGTCCGTTGTCGGCTGCTGTTCCGTAGTCGGTCGTTCCGTAACTGTCCTTCACAAAACCGTTGCTGGAGTAGTTCGAGCCGATGACGCTTATCTCTACCTCGCTTCCGTCTGCACAGGTCGCCTTCACGCTCTTGTCGGTGTCCTGGTTGCTCCTGCCGCTCAGGTCGATGGCAAACAGCTCGCCTGTGGTCTCACTGATGTCAAGCAGACTGCCGTCAATGGTAATCTGATAGTCCTCGGGCTGGCTCACGCTGCCGCAGTTGGCACGCATCACGAGCACATCATCCTGCGAGTACTCGGTCAGCCGCTTCTCTATCGTATAGGTGGTGCTGCGGTTCATCACCTTCTCGCCAAGACTCTTCTCCGTGCCTTTGGTGATATTGTGCATGGTGATTTCTACGGTCGGGTTGGCATTGTTGCGCTGGTAGCACGCCACATCCATCGTCTGTGTCTCGAAGAGTTTCAGCGTGCCGTTGCTGCTGTCGCTCCAGCGTGCTGCCACTATCGGCGTGTTATAGTCAGCAAGGCTCTCGTCCTGCTGTATCACCATCACGGAGGTATGCAGCACATTGCCCTTCACACCGCTCGACACATCCTCGCCCTGTATGCGGATGGGATAGGCTCCGTGTGCCAGTCCGCTCGGGTTGATGAGCACGTTGTGCGAATAGGTGTCGGTAATGGTTGCTGTAGTCAATACCTGCCACTCACCTGCCTTGTATAGCTCCACCGTCACCAGAATACCCTTGTCGCTGGCATTGTTCGGAAACTTGTACAGGGGGATGTTCTTTGCCATGCCGCCAACCTCAAGGCTGGTGTCCTTGGTGTAGTTCAGCGTCTGCACGCTCACACAGGTCACATCCACAGCAATCAGACTGATGTTCTTTGTCGCGGTGTTGCCTCCGTCATCGGTAATCTGTGCCTGCAACGGCAATTCTCCTGCCTGCGTGCAAAGGCTGCTCAGGTCAAATTCAAACGAGTAGTCGGTCAGCGTGGCACTGCTCGCCTTCTTCGGCTGAAACGTGGCCACTACTTTCTTTGTGGTCCTGTTCACAAAGTTCACGCTCATGATAGAGTTGCTCGTCTCGTTGCTGCCTGCCTTGGTGATACTCATGATGGCTGCCTTCACCACAAAACTGCTGCCTGCATTGGCATACAGGGGGTTCTCCTTGAACGCTACGGCAATGGTAGTACCCGTGCCGCCACCGCTTCCTGTACCTACCGCAAACTGCACCTCGTCGCCTATCATGTCGCCTGCCGCGTTCTGCATGTGGAGTTTGATAGTGCCCTCGGTCTCGGTATCTACAGCGAGGGTAGCAGGGATGTGGGCATACGCACCTCCTGTCGATAGTGCGTCTTCACCGCCCTCCTCCGGCGTATCGCTTGTCTCTACCTTGCTGCCGCCACCACCGAAGTCTTTCCATAGACCTGTCTCACCGAAGTCTGTGGCTGCTCCGTTGAACTGCTTGGTCTCCCAGGTATTCTCTGCAATCTTGTAGGTAATGACAAGACCACTCTTTGCATACATGATACCCTTGCTCTCCTGCAATTTCTTGATGGCAGCAATGGCATACTCAAGCGTGTAATAGGCGGCGTACTCGCACACACCGCACAGTTTATCCACGTTGATTAGAGTCTCGTCACCTGCTGTCATTCCGGCAAGGTCAAGCCAGTTGTCGAGGTTCTTCACGTTGGCTTCCGTGTCGTCGCTACCGATATACTGATAGGTCTTCCAGGAGCCTTTGGCGATGGCAAAAGTAATCTGTACGCCCTGTGTAGCAAAGCCTTTGTTAAAGGTAGCAGCTACCGCTGTTTCCAAATCGTAGTAACCTTGGATGGGCTGTTCGTTCGTCACGTTGTAGATGTTGCCGACGGCTGCATTACCACTGCCGAACTCCTGCCAGTTTTCCAACTTTACGAATTCTTCTTCAGTTCCTCCACCAACGAGGAAGCGGAAATTCCTCCATCCGTCGGGAGAAATGAATGTGATGACGGTTCCGTAGCCTATCCAATCGTTGTTGCAGTAACCTCTTTCGACCATAAGGCTAAGTACGGCATCCAATGTTTTGGCTTCTGTTATATCAAGAAGCCTGTTCACGTTGATGAACGTTCTTGGTATTACACAGGAATCCACATAAGAGTAGGCTTTTTTCAAAGACTCGTCTGTTACATCAGTCCACGCACTCCACGTGTTCAAAGGCCATTCAGTGCCATCCATCAATGTTCCTGCAGACCATCGAATATTGTACATTCTATAGTACTGACGGACTATGTGCTGATGACCGGAGTCATCAATGGAGCCGTCAGAATTGACTGTACAATTGGTAGTGAATTTTTGACTAAGGCAATGAAACATCCCGTCGAAAAAGACTTCGAGCACACCAATACAATATTGGTCACTCATAACTTTCCACACACCACAATACTCTCCGCTCAATAAAGAAGATAAGTTTGAAGTGAAGAAATCCCCGATAGCACTAATGTGGACAGACCTTTCAATCTTGTCAGTCAGCTCCTTGAAACCTGCGGCGACAAGAGTTTCGCTGTCTGCATCCCAAACATACAGTTTCCCATCACAGATATAAGCCTTGTCTTTGAGAATTTCTGTTCTTAGGTCATCCGAATACTTATCTGCATCAGGCCAGTTGTTGGCATAACCTCCAGAATATTTTGCAGCAAACCGTTTCTCGCTTTTTACAAAGTATATACCTTCAGGGTTTTCTACAGAAACTAAACCGATTGTAGCTATATCCACAAATCCGTCAAATCTCGCTGTTACGCCATTTCTTGCCAGGTCTTTTGCCGTTGTTGCTGTATTATCAGCAGAGTTAGCCTTATTTTGTGCTGCAGTAATCAAAGATTTGATTTCTGACAGTTGAGCAGGTGTAAACACGCCTGCTGATGATTCGCTTGTTGCCGGCAAGGTTATCTGACAAGTCTTTGTCGTTCCGTTTCCTGTATTAAAAGTAAGAAGTGCCACTACGCTTGAAGTGTTCAATGAAACAGACGGTGTGACACCTACAAGGGACACATCCTGTAGCTCACTGACGGCTTCAACGAGCAGGTTCCAGTTGTCGCTGGATAGAATACCCTGTTCGGTAGCACCATCATTGGCAACCTTCCCTTTTACAGAAGATAAATCTTTCAAGCTCATAATATGATTTCAGTTTTTGTTATTTTCCTATTTTTCGTATGGTTATCCCACCCATGGAAAACTGAGGACGACCGGCTGATTTGATAAGACCGACGGACTTGCAGTAATCGACACATTCTTTCAGATAGGTCTTGGCTACTTCAACGGAGTTGTTGTAAGCATCAGACCGTTCTTTGGAAGAAATGTGGGTGGAATAATCTCCGTTCTTAATCACAGAACCGAAACGAGTGGATTCGATGTCTCCAGACATGAGGTTTTGGGCATATACGAAATACGACAAAGCAACACGAAGACCCATAAAACTGTGTATCTTCTCGTTCTTGTCCTTATACGTTCCTCCGTACAGCAACACCTTTATTTCTTCATTCATTTCAGATTCTTGAAGAAGTCTTAAAAACAATTCATCACCGAGGGTTGGCTTTATATGTAGCTGCTCAGCCTCGGTGATGAATGCAATAAGTTTCTCATCGGCAACCTTGCCGATTGGACGGCCGAGTGTCCTCACCTCATTTGGTTGCAGTAAATGTTCCATATCATAGCGTTATTGATATTCCAATGGTTCAATATTATAGTCATCAGAAAGATTTGCCTTCATATACCAGTTATCAAAAATGCGCTTAAAGGCACGACTGATAGCACGCCTCTGACTGCTGGTATAGGAGCTGTAGTATCGGAACGCCTCAGACATAATCTCCGTGGAGAAGCCGAGCGAGCCATTGATGATACGATAGAACACTTCCTGACCGAAAGAGATATAGATACTCTTGGTAACACTGCTCTCCGTACACTCGAACTTCTTATCGAAGTTGTTCGCCTCGAAAGAGGTAAACTCTGGCTTGTCTTCGTCCTGCTCTACGGTAACATCCATGATTGAACAGGCATTCTCATCACCTTGGAAAATGTCAAGGCTTTCGCTGATGCCGGACATCTGGTCGCCCGAGGCAATAGGGTTGCCATCCTCGTCAATGCCAAGAGAAGCACCTTTCTTGTGAGTCAGCATACCTGCAAGCAGGAAGTTGTTGCGCACATTACGATACTTCACGTTGTCAAGTCCTTCGTCCGTCGATAAGTTCGTTACTACCTTATCATAGATAGGTCGAGGATATTCCCACTTGCCATCAGCTGAGAACCACAAAATCTGTCCCTTGTAATGCTCAATACCTCCGCTTTTAATAATCTGCGACTGTACAACCTCTCTGCGTGGGTTGAAAGTGTAGATTTTGGTAACGTTATCAAGCGATACTCGGATATACTTCCCTTTGCGGGTCTTATGTCCAGTCCAGTCTGGGTGATAGTTGATGTACACAACACGACCATCGTTGCTTTCTTCCTCCAAACGGCAGGCTTCAAACGGAATGTGGCTAACCTCGACTATCTGCCCCATGATATTGTAGTTTACATGAAGTGCGAAGCCGTGATACATAGCCATGTCGTGAGCAACGAGGCGGAAGACATCATCAACCGTATCTCCAGCCCTGTTACATACATACTCCGAAAAGGCTGTATCATTGAAGCCGTTGCCCTCAATGAATGTCTGATAACGCTCACAGCACGCACCTCCAGTATGTGAGCTGTAGATAAGGTCGCGCATCCTCTGCGGATAAATATTGTCTTTTCCGTAAACTTGGATATTGAGTGAACTGCTGTAGTTCACATCAATCCTTTTCGGGGATTTCTTGACGTTATTGATATTCATGTGGGCAACGGTTTAGGTGATACTCATTCTGATGTCTTTGCTGACTTCCGACGAGAGGTGGTTCCAGCTTTTGCCTCCTCCAGTTCTTTCTTGAGGGCAGCGATTTCTTCATTTGCAGTCGCAAGATCCGAGCGAAGTGTCTCGACTTCCATTGACAGCGCACCATCATCATCGGATGTCTCGGCAGCAGTGTTTGCTGCCTTTGCTTCCTCCAAAGCGGCATTTGCGTTGTCAAGTTCCTGTTTCGTAGCAGCAAGTTCGCTCTCAAGCTGGGAGATTTTAGCAACCGCAGACTTGAAATCCTCTGCCAGTTCGTCCGCATCAACAGAAAGAACGGCATCACCACCGGCACGGGCAGCAATACGAGCCTTGTAATCGGCAGGAAAGACTGAAAAGTCATTGATTGACTCTGGATGTTCTGCGAGGTGCTTTTCTGCTACCTCGTCCGGGATATTGGTATTGGCGTAGAACTCATTGGTACCCTTTGGGTGGATGACAACGCCAGCCTTCAGTACATAATTGGGTTTCTTTGGCATTTTTCCTTGATTTTTTAAATAGTGGTAAATTTCCAAATACGCATCACGGTAACAGTCCAAGCAACCGCTTTTGCGTATCGTCTTATTAAGCAAAGAGGCATAGAGCCTCTCGATATAGTTCCTGTCAGATAATGAGAAGCCAGTATCAAAACGACTTCTCATATCTGTCAGAGATTGCATTATTTCTTCAAACTCCTGCATGGCTTACGAGGATTGAGAACCAGTTTCCAACGAAGCAAGAGCAGCACGGGTAGCAGAGAGAGACTCACCGAAAAGGAAGATACCGCTCTTCACTGCATTTTCCTCTATGAGAGTAACAGCCCAACCGCCATCTGTGTCC
>JBJEAY010000336.1:0-2213 GCA_051869575.1 Prevotella sp.
GCTCGACATGGCAAGACTATCGCGAGAATACAGACAACGATAGCGACCCTCTGCACTGTATTTATAAGACAAGACTGAAAGTGGAGCATAAGCCCCAACGCAAGGTATGTGTAAAAGCCGTGGATGTGTTTGGCTTTGAGAGTCAAGTCGTTATGAATGCTTAGGAGGTACGGTGACTCACCGTACCACATAGTTTGTAGAACAATATTAACAATGAGCAAGATGATGAACACAAATGAATTGTCGCTTGAATTAGCCAAGAGACTCACAGAAATAGTCAACGTGGCATGGGCTGACGGCTCTATGCTTGAAGAGGTTACACCAACAACAAAGGAACTGCTGAAATGGTGGTTCTCTGAAGAACAATGCTCCATCAGAAAACGTAATTTCCATGAAGGTCAGCGACAGGCAATATTGAATATTATTTACTTACATGAAGTGGCAAAGATAAATACGGTCACCGATACATACGAGTTTGTTGGGGATGACCTTATCGCCCAAGCCGACTTGGCAACTCTCGCAAAGGCAAAATATCAGATACCGAAATATGCGGTTAAGATGGCTACTGGCACCGGAAAGACATGGGTGATGCACGCCATGCTTCTATGGCAAATGCTTAACGCACGTCATGAGGATGAACCAAGTGGAAGATTCACCAAGAACTTCCTGATTGTGGCTCCCGGACTTATCGTATATGACCGACTGCTCGATGCATTCTGTGGTCGTATCAAACGAGGAACGGAATATCGTGATTTTGACACCAATGACTTTGTCTTGAATCAAGATGTGTTTATTCCAACCCATCTCAGACAAGAGGTATTCTCATTCATTCAAAACAATGTAGTCACTAAAGAGGAAGGCATCGGAAGAAAGGCAACTGGCGACGGAATGATAGCCTTGACCAACTGGCACTTGTTTGAAAACCAACTGGAGGATGAAGAACCACAGGAAGGAGAAGAAATATCAGTACCCGAAATAATCGGACAACTGCTTCCTATTCGTCCAGGTAAGGCTGCCGGCAATGACCTTGGTATGCTCGACCGCAGAACTCTCCGTGGCAATGAGATAGAATATCTGACAGGATTGAAGGATATCATGGTTATCAATGATGAGGCTCATCATATACATGAATTGAAACGAGGGGGAGAAATAGAGGAGGTGGAATGGCAGAAAGGATTGAATGCCATTGCAGAAGGCAAAGGCCATAGATTCTTCCAGATAGACTTCTCTGCAACTCCATACGACAACCGTGGTTCGGGAAAGAAAATGCAGAAATGCTATTTCCCGCATATAGTGGTTGACTTCGACCTTGCTTCTGCCATGAGAAAAGGTATGGTGAAGACACTTTTGCTCGACCGCCGTCAGGAACTCACCGAGCTTGAACATCTTGACTATAAGGCTGAACGCGATGAAAGGGGAAAGGTGAGCGGACTGAGTGACGGTCAGCGACTTATGATAAGGGCTGGCTTGGCAAAGTTGGCCAAGTTGGAAAAGGACTTCACGGAGGTTGATGAGACCAAGAATCCGAAGATGCTCATTATCTGTGAGGACACATCAGTGTCGCCATTTGTGGAGCAGTTTATACTTGACGAGGGCTTGGCTCAGGACGATGTAGTCACTGTTGACAGTAACCAGAAAGGCGAAGTGACTGAGGAGGAATGGAAGGAATTGAAAACCAAACTCTTTGATATTGACAAATATCGCAAGCCGAAGGTGATAGTGTCGGTATTAATGTTGCGCGAAGGATTTGATGTCAACAATATTTGTGTGATTGTGCCATTGCGCTCATCCGAAGCCCCTATATTGCTTGAACAGATTATTGGTAGAGGTCTTCGCCTGATGTGGCGCGAAGACGAATATCAGAGCATCAAGAATGACGACCGTCGTAGAGTGTTGCAGTTGCATACAAAACCGCAGACTTATATAGACATGCTTTCCATTATCGAGCATCCTGCTTTCATCCAATTCTATGAAGATCTCTTCAATCAAGGTCTTGCGGTTGAAGAGGATGAAGAATTGGGAGACGGCACAACTACGGGAGACATTCTCAACGTGGCTCTTAAGGAGAATTATGAAGACTATGATTTTGAGTGGCCGATAATCATCCGAGATGCCGAAGAGGAGCTTGGTGAATATTCAATAGATGTCATGTCATTGTCTCCTTTTACAGATTTCCCATTGGATATGCTTCGCCGATTCCTTGCCAAGGAAGG
>JBJEAY010000337.1:0-2211 GCA_051869575.1 Prevotella sp.
AGGATGGAATAAGTACTCATATATAAATCTCGCATTTGAGAATCAGATAATTTGCAAAAAGAAACAAAATAATATTAGTATATAATGGCAGCAAAGGATTTTATCGTAGCAATTGAACTTGGATCTTCCAAGGTGACAGGTATCGCCGGACGCAAGAACCTGGATGGCAGTATAAACGTGTTGGCTGTTGTCAAGGAGGAATCGTCCTCATTCATACGCAAGGGAGTTGTCTATAACATTGACAAAACAGCCTTGTGCATATCAAATATTATAAAGAAGCTGACCAACCAACTCAAGACTGACATTACCCAGGTGTATGTTGGTGTGGGTGGTCAGTCTATACGTAGTGTGAGAAATGTCATCGCCAAGGAATTGCCTCCTGCAACCAAGGTGACTCAGGAGATGATTATCGACCTGATGGATGCAAACAGTGCGATGAAATATCCAGAACAGGAGATTCTGGATGTTGCCCAACAGGAATATAAGGTTGACTCTCAATATCAGACCGACCCCGTAGGAATACAGTGCTCGCATATCGAGGGCAACTTCCTGAACATCCTTCAGCGCAACACCTTCTACAAGAATCTCAACAAGTGCTTCGAGACAATCAATGTGAATGTGGCTGAGATGTATATCTCGCCAATAGCACTTGCCGACAGTGTGCTTACCGAGGCTGAGAAGCGTTCGGGATGCGCATTGGTTGACTTGGGTGCCGACACCACTACCGTGTCGGTGTATAGCAAGAACATCCTGCGCCATTTGGCTGTCATTCCACTTGGAAGCAATAATATCACCAAGGATATTGCCTCTCTGCAGATGGAGGAGGCTGACGCCGAGAAGATGAAGCTGAAATATGCGTCGGCATACACCGAGAACGCGGATATCGACAATGACCTGCAACTGCCTATCGACAGTGACCGCAGTGTCGATCTGCGCAAGTTTGTAGAGATTGTGGAGAGCCGTTTGGAGGAGATTGTTGCAAATGTGTGGTATCAGGTGCCAGCTGAATATAGCGACAAACTGCTTGGTGGAATTATCCTCACAGGTGGTGGTTCAAATCTGAAGAATATCGACAAGGCATTCACTAATCACACGCATATCGACAAGATTCGTATCGCGAAGTTTGTCACACATACAATCACCTCCTCTAATCCGGACATCAATGCCAAGAACGGTATGATGAACACAATACTGGGTCTGCTCATCAAGGGCGACCGCAATTGTGCCGGCGACGAGGTGGATCCCAACAACCTCTTCTCACAGAAACCCGAAGACGACCTTGCAGCTGCACTTGGTCGCACTGAAATGCCCAAGAAGCAGGGAGTTGTACCAACCGAGGCCGAGAAGCGTCAGCAGGAAGAGGAGTTGCGCAGAAAGAAGGAAGAGGAAGAACGACTTGAGCGCGAGCGCCAGGAAGAGGAAGCACGCAGAATAGCCCAAGAGAAGAAGGAAAACAGTCCGCTTAACAAGGGCTTGAAGTGGTTTAAGAGAATGACTCAGAAACTTACAGAAGAAGAATAAAAAAAATATTTCAACTTTTACTGATATGGGGAGTTAAAGGAGTTAATGAAGTTAAAGGAGTTAAAGACGTATGTTTTTCTCCTAAGAACTTCCCAAATGGACGAAAAGACTATTGTCTTTAACTCCTTTAAACTTCTTGAACTCCTTGAACTCCCAAAAGTTGAGCAAATGCGAAATTAAAATATATATATAATATGGCAGACAACAATATTCCAATAGTTGACTTTGGTGTTCCCGAGAAGGAGCATAGTATAATCAAAGTCATTGGTGTCGGAGGTGGTGGCGGAAATGCTGTCAACCACATGTATCGCGAGGGAATACACGATGTGTCCTTCGTGCTGTGCAACACTGACAATCAGGCTCTCAACGACTCGCCTGTGCCGGTGCATCTGCAATTGGGCAAAGAAGGTCTTGGAGCTGGAAACAAGCCCGAGAAGGCTCGTCAGGCTGCTGAGGAGAGTCTTGAAGATATCAAGAACATGCTCGACGACGGAACGCGTATGACCTTCATCACTGCGGGAATGGGTGGTGGAACCGGTACGGGTGCCGCTCCTGTCATTGCCCGTGTATCCAAGGAAATGGGCATCCTGACGGTGGGTATTGTCACTATTCCCTTCCGATTCGAGGGCGACCGCAAGATCGACCAGGCTCTCGACGGTGTTGAGGAGATGTCGAAGCATGTTGACGCCT
>JBJEAY010000338.1:0-12088 GCA_051869575.1 Prevotella sp.
GAATATGAACAATATTATGACAAGGCGTACTATACGCAAATATTCAACAAGAGACGTTGAGAAGGAATTACTCGACAAATTGCTTGAGCAAGCATCTCGCACCCAAACGATGGGAAACATGCAACTTTACAGTGTTGTCGTAACACGCTCCGACGAGGGCAAGAAGGCACTCGCGCCCGCTCACTTCAATCAACCGATGGTGACTTCCGCCCCGGTAGTGCTCACCATCTGCGCCGACTTCCGACGAGCCACCGACTGGTGCAGGCAGCGCAATGCCGACCCAGGCTACGACAATTTCCTCTCCTACATCAATGCCTCTACAGACGCGCTGCTCTTCACGCAGACATTCTGCTGCTTGGCTGAGGAGGTGGGACTCGGACTATGCTTCCTCGGCACAACAGTATATATGCCCGACATGATCATCGATGCCTTGCAGTTGCCCGAGCTTGTTATGCCCGTAGCCACGCTCACCGTGGGATGGCCCGACGAGGAGCCACCACTCACCGACCGCCTGCCGCTCGCCTCATTCGTGCACGAGGAGACCTACAAGCCATATACCCCCGCAGCCATCGACGAATACTACGGACCGAAGGAGGCTCTGGAGGAAAACCGCGAGTTTGTGCGTATCAACAACAAGCAGACTCTCGCGCAGATATTCACCGACATTCGCTACACGCGCAAGGACAACGTCGCCATGTCCGAAGGTATGCTCAAGGCACTCCGCCGACAGGGTTTTCTGTCATAACTTGCTGCAAATATGTGATTTTTCTCACTTTTTCTTTGCATATTCAAATTAAATGATTAATTTTGCAGCCGATTTATTAATTGTTTATATTATATAATAAGGTAAAAATGAAAAAAATCATCACCATCGCAGCGGCTATTGCCATGGCGACGAACATCGCTTGCGCACAGGATACGTTCAGCGAAAGCAATCAGACAAGCAATAAGATAATTAAGCACCTCGACCTTGGTGTCACTCTCGGCACTGACGGTATAGGTCTCGACCTCTCGACTCCCGTTGTCGAGAACTGGGTGAGCGTGCGTGCCGGTTTCACCTACATGCCACGCTTCAATGCCACAATGCACTTCGGATTCGAGGCTGGCGACGCGTCGATGTCACAGACAGAAAGAGACGAGCAGTTCGACCGCCTCTCGGGCATGCTCCACGACATGATAGGCACCACCGTGGATAAGGAGGTGGACATGGTGGGCACTCCAAAGTTCCAGAACTTTAAGTTCCTCGTGGATGTCACCCCGTTCCGCAACAAAAACTGGCACGTCACCGGTGGATTCTATTGGGGTCCCTCGCGCATAGCCTATGCCGAGAATGCCATATATGACGCCACATCGCTCGTGTCCACGTCGTTCTACAACAATCTCTACGACCGCGTGGTGACATCCTACAACAATCTCTTCTCCGACTTCGAGACTCCCTACATGTCGATGGGCGGACAGGATTTGTATGCCGACCAGGAAATATACGACAAATTCAAGGGCTACGGCAGAATGAAGGTGCAGTTGGGCGAATACAAGGATACGGGCGAGCCATGCTATGTGGAACCCGACGAAAACAACATGATGATAGCCAAGGTGAAGGTCAACAGTTTCCGACCCTATCTCGGCTTCGGTTATGGCGGACGCCTGCTGAAGAACGACGACCGTTATCAGATTTCCTTCGATGCCGGACTGATGTTCTGGGGAGGTACGCCACAGGTGCTTGTCACTGCCACTCAATATGCCGGATTCGACGATGGTATGGAAAACGGAATACAGGTGCGCCAAGCCAAGGAGATATACGTCAAGCGCGAGGTTAACCTTGCCAAGGATGTGCGCAACATTGGCGGCAAGGTGGGCGACTACGTGGATGTTCTCAAGTCGTTCAAGGCATATCCCGTCATCAGTCTCCGCATTTCCCGCCGTCTGTGGTAATGCGAGGTATCATTAATGCGCTGCAACGCTGCAACACTGCAACGTTGCAGCGCATTTTCTTTTTAGCGGGATTATCTTGTCTGCGGGATTATCTCGTAAGCGAGAACTTGACGCTCACACCAAAGTCCTGCGTGGTAGTGGGATAACTGCTGGAAGAGAGCAGGGGCTTGTTGGTTTGACGATCATAATATGCCGATAGTGTGAGCAAGCGCGATAGTGTGTAATCTGCCATAAACGAGAGTTTGAATGCCGAATTGCCGCTCGATGCCGAGGATGTGACAGTGGCAATGTCGCGGGTTATGGCAGCCTGCTTGCGCAACGATATGTCGAGGCGAAGGTTTAGATCATGGTTCACTCCACGCCCGCTACTACTTGATGTGCTCTTCGAGGCTTTCTCGTCGGCTTTGGCCTTAGCTCCTCGCTGTGTCTTCTTTATCTTGCGCGACGTGTTGCCTCCAAAGAGGTTGAAGTTGCTCACCTTATATCCCACACCAATCACCCAATCCTTACTCAGTGATTCATTCACCTGCACACTCGTCATGCTCAGCGAGAGCACGCGTGTGGTGCGGTATTCGAGCTTGCCCGTCAAATTGTTCTGCATGGTGAAGTCGATACCGAAGAGAGGTGCAAACGACTCGTTGATGCTCACCGTCGATACGTTGTACATCGACGAGGGGACGGCATCGCCGGTGGTGGCATCGGTGATATATCCAAGACCATCCATATATTCGCGATAGGTGCTGTAGGAGGCATAGCTTCCCACGGCAAACACCGACTTGTATCCATGATTGATGTTGAAGCTCTTGAACGTGTCGCGGAACCACGGCAACTTTCCAAGTCCGCTATATCTCAGCGTCCAGTTGGGCAACATACGGCTTAGTGTGGGGAAGATGTCGAGTTTTCCGCCGCCACTTGAGGTGTAGGCATTGAGGAATGCGGGTATGAGCACATCACCGCTATACTGCCTCACCTCGCCCACTCCGTCGATACCCGCATAGCGTGCCTGCACTCTGTCGCGGAACGAGGCTATCGAGGCGCAGAACTTCTCAAAAGACTTTGAGCGATAACCATTGTTGGCATTGCCCATACCCTCAAGCGCACTCTTAAGACTCATTGTAGTCATCGTGAACGAACCGCTATGGGTTGTTGGCATACCTTCATACATAAACTGTATGCTCTTGGCCTTGTTGACGGTGCGACTCGCCGTGAGGTCGATCTTGAGGTCGCGCACGGGTTCGAGGGTCATCCTTATCTGCAGGTCCTCGGTGGAGTTGGTGGTGGCTGGAGTGGCCACACTGTCGTTGGCAAGCAACCATCCCCTGTCGTAGCTCTTGCGGATGAAGTCGTCGCCCGTAAGTCCGAAGGCAAAGCCCAATCCCGGCGCCATCGCTCCGCCCGAGTTGCGCTGTCCGAAGGCATCGCCTGCCTCGGGGATAAAGCCTGGCAACGACATGCTATACTGATTGCGATAGGTGAAACTGAGGCTTCGCACCATCATGAGGAAGCGAGCCGCCGACTGTGCCGGTTTATACCACCACTGTGTGTCGATGGCGGGCTTGGCTGTTACGCTCAGCATCACCTTCACTGTGTCTTGGTTCTTTATGAGAATCTTGTTGTCGTCTATCACCTTATATTTCAATGGATAGTCATGCCCGTCCTTGGTCTTTGCCCTGACGATGAGCCTCTTTGATTTTTTGCCGTGGCTGACGGTGATGGTGGTGTCGGGCTTGAGGGCTATCTCCTTCTGGAAGGTGTTCTTGTTGAGGGGGAGCTTTTTCTCATCGTCAGATTGTCCGGATTTCCCAGATTGTCCAGATTTCCCGGATTTATCGGACTTATCGGATTTGGCAGGTTTTCCGCGGAGATTTGCGGCCTTGACTTGCGATCTCGAGGTGGTGGTTTTCTTGAATTTGTCATTCACCTTCTTGAGGAAGGGGATATGATTATATAGTGTTTCGAGATTCCACTGCGAGTTGATGTTGAAGTTGCGATTGTTGCTGATGGTATTGCCAAGCGAGGTGCCGTCGTCAAGTTCGGTGCCGCGCACCCACGAATAGGTGGCGTTGTACGAGGCGTCGGCGTTGAGCCAGTCGAAGATAGGCATCTTGTTGAGCGGCAACTTATACGATGCCTGGAATGTCTGCTGATAGTCGAGCGGGCGTCCCCACGACTTCACGCTCTGCCATACGGAGTCCTTCCACGCCTGATATTGCTCGGGATAGAGGTCCTTGTTGATGGGGGTGTATGGCTCTTCTATCTCGGCATGGGTGGCACTTTGGAAATTCATGTGCAGGTTCTTGGTGAGATCCCAACGGATGGAGAACTCACGATTCCACAGGAATTGCTCGCTGAACGTGAGGGGCAACTTCGAGTCGATGTCATTGCTGAGGTCGCGCTCCTGCAGTTCGTAGTAGTTGCGCATTATCTCGGTGTTGAACGTTATGTTCTGCGGCAGATAGTTAAGTCCGAACGCCTTGGGGAAATTGTTCCACTTGCTCTTGCCCTTGAGCTTCTTGAATGGCTCGTAGGTCTTATACACCGGACTATATGTATAGTTGAACGCGCCCCGCCATTGGTCGTCGGTCTCCCACACGGTTGTCTCGCCCGAGGTGAAACGGTGCGAATGACTGTAGCTGAATGAGAAGTTGGCAGGGTCGTAGGGCATGGGATGGCGCTTGGTCTTGATGCCCACACGCACGTTGGATAGCGAGAAGTTGGTTGTCGTAGAGCGTGTGATGGCTATCGACTTGAGCGAGTCTCTCTCCTGCTTCGAACCCATGGCGTCGAGGGCGTCGTCGAGTTCCATGTCGGTATCGAGGGGATTATATCTCGGCGATGTCTCCTCCTTGGTGATACTATAATATAAAGGTATAGTGACCTTCGCCTTGTCGGGGAAGAACTTGCCCAGCTCGAAGTTGGCTGTGAGGCTGTATGTCTTGAAGTCGTCGGTGGAGCGTTGAGCCACTCCTTCCTCCAGACCTCCGAATCCGTCGGTCATTATCTTGCCTGAGAGATTGACGGTGGCAAAGTCGGAGAGCTGCATATTGAGCGCACCGGCTGCCGCCCATCCACCCTTGTTGTTAAATTCGCACAGGCGCATCTCGTTCACCCACACCTCGCCCGACTTGGGTGTTGTGGATATGTTGCGCACACCTATTATCATCGTCTTCACCTCGCCGAGCGACGGATTGCCCATCACGGTTATCTTGTTGTTGGGCTTGTCGGAGTCGTATTCTGAATATGCCTGCACGTATGCGGCTTGTCCGGCAGCCTTCTGCTTGTTGCGCTCCTTCTTGATGGCAGTAAACTTGTTGAGTGGAATGTCGAGCATGTTCTCCTCGGGCCACACCGCCACACGTCCCTCGTGCGAGTCGCTGTAGTGGTTCTCGGGAGTGAGCTTCAGTGGTATCTCGTATTCATAGTAGTTGCTCTTGTAGTCGCTGCCGAGTCGCACGAAGATGGCGAGTTGGTTGTCCTGCAGGTTGGTGGTGTTCTGCTGCAATGCGTTGGCATGCACGAACATCTGCAGTCGCTTGTATTGGCGCAGGTCGAGGTTGGTGTTCTTATACACCGCCTTGGCCTCGCCCTTGGCCAGTTGCTTGACGATGAAGCTCAGTGCCTGCTCGTTGTCCTCCACGAGTTGCGGTTGCGATGGGTCGGTCACTCGGCTGATGCCCGGCGGCAGCACGTAGTTCACGGGCAGCTTGTCGGTGTGCTCCTCGATGTTGACATTGCTTGTCTCAAGTTCGCCGGTGGATGTGGTGGCGGTGTTCGAGAGGTTCTGCTCGTATGTGCGCCACTCTCCTCTCACGAGGTCGAGACTTCCGAATCTGAGCACTATCGGCTTCTCCCATCCCGTGAGGAACATTCTCATGAATCTTATGTTCGACAGGTCGCTTATAGAACCCACCTTCTCGCGGTCGGGCGAGTTGAGCGGTATGCGGAATTTATACCACTTCACGTTCTCCTTGTTGCCGTTGCGCAGCGATGCCGACGCCTCGCGTATCTCGGCAAGGTAGTTCTGCCCCACCCTGCTCTCGTCGAGGTCGGCGGGTCGCAAGCTCACGCGATATTGATAATATCTCTCATATTCGTTGAGCGTGTAGTCCTGGTTGATGTCCTCCACGTCGGGTGTTGTCTTGTATGATGTGTCATACGACTCGGTGTTGTTGTCGTTGTCGGGCGAGTTGCCCTGGGGGTTGTTGATGCGCTTGTATCTTTCGAGTATAGACGCCTTGCGGTCGTCGAGGTCGCGTCCGCGGCTGTAGTGATAGTTGTCGTTGGCGGGGTCGGTCATCCATGCGTTCCTAATGCTGTCGTTGGCGATTGTCTGCACGTATGAGTTGAAGTCCTGATATGGCGCGAAGGCACGCTCCTCCTCGTCGGTGAGTCCGTTGAGTCCCACGTCCTGCTTCTCCCTCGAGCCCGTTGTGGTGGCGAAGGCGTAGGTTTGCGTTGCCTGCACGGGTATCTTTCCCCACTGCGTGGTGGTGTAGCTGCTTGTGCCATCCACGGGCATACCGCTCTCATAGTATTTCTTGCCGTCGCGCAGTATGTCCTCGCTTATCTCGCCGAGGTTGATATACAGGTCGCCGCCGTAGCTTGATGCGTCGCCGCTGTTGCGCGTGTATATGAAGGGGTCGAGCAACCAGAACTCCACATATTCGATGTTCGCCTGCTCAAAGTCGTTGGTGTCGAGCTTGCGCATCATTCCCGCCCACTTCTTCTGCGGCATGGGCAGCGAGCCGTCGGCATTGAGGTTGGTGGAGAAGTTATAGGGGCCGCGCTCTGTGGGATAGTAGGCGAGATTGAGGATGGATAGTGTGGATGTGGCTCCGCTGTATGTGCTCTGCTGGCGCTTGGGATACAGTTCGCTGACGTATATCTCGCGCACATAGTGGTTGGAGAGCTGTTCGAGGTCGCTCTTGATATGCGCCGGAGTGAGCGACGACGAGCGATAGGTGAACAGCGGGTCGATGGTGTACCACGCCATCTGTGCCCTGTTATATCCGCTGGCGAGGGTGCTCTTGTCGGTGCTTTCGGGGAACATCGACGGCACACTCGACAGCACCCACGACTTTGGCGACGACACGTCGATGCCGCTCTTGGTGTTCTCGAAGTCGTCGATATACGAGGCATTGTCCTGCACACCGCTTGCCTGTCCGGCGATGAGCTGGGCAAACTCGCCCGTGAACGAGATGTGCGATGGTTGTGTCAGATGGAGGAAGGGCAGCTTGTCGAGCATGTCGGTGAGCCACTGCGTCTCCTGCTTCCAGTTGACGTTGAGTCCCCACAGGGTGTTGTTGAGGGGTTCGCTGCCCATTGCCACCTTGGTGGTGAGCGGCTGCTCGTGCACCTTCTGCAGCGTACCGCTGAGCTGGAAATTCTTCGAGAAGTCATACTCCCAGTTGATGCCGTAGAGGGTCTTGCGCTGCATACCGTAGTCGGTGTTGCTCTCCAACGACACGTTCACCGACGTGCCTGCGTCGATGATGCTCTGGTTGAGGATGGTCACCTCGCCCGCCGAGTAGTCCACCGAGTAGTCGCTGCCCTCGGTGAGCACCACTCCGCCTGCCGTCACCACCACCGAGCCTCGCGGCACGTTGTAGGCTCCGAGCGAGATGACTCCCGCCGACGAGCCCTTGTACTGTCCCGTCAACTGATACTTGTTTTTCTCGGCTATCTGCCTTGCCGCCGTCTTGGTGGTGTCGTATAGTTCGGTGAAGGCGTATTTCTCCGCCTTGTCGGCACTCACGCCCTGCGCCACGAGATAATCCTTGAGGTATTGTCCGAATGGCTCTGCCTTGGGGAAGAACACTCGTCCGTTGCTCACGGTGTATCCCTCCACATAGTCGAAGTAACCGTTGGGGTTGGTCTTGTTGTTGTTGTCGAGGCGGTCGGCTCCCAAGGCTCTTATGAGCATGGTGTTCTTAGTCTGCGGTTCGGGGATATACGTCAGATACACTCCCGTGGTGTCGCTCTGGTATTTCACGTCGAGGCGGAAGTTGCTCTTCTCCACCGTCTGCGCCAGATAATACACGTTCTTCATCATCAGTCGCCAGTTGGCCATCATCGGCGCGTTGCCCGTGTTCTTCAGCGACTTCACGAATAGTGCCTCGGCGGTGTTGGTGTTGTCGGCGGCAAATTCTCCCACCTGGTATGTCACTCCGCCGTATGTGTATTCGTATGCCACGGCAAGCACCTGGTCGGTTTGCAGCGACGACTTCAGACTGACGTATCCCAATGCCGTGTTGACGGTATATTCCGACGACGAGAGCAGTCGCGCGCTCTGCACCTTCTCGTAATCCACGCCTCCCGTGAATCCCGCGATGGCGTCGAGCACGGTGTTCGTCTGGTCGATGTCGCGTGCGGCGGCATAGTCGTGGGTCATGGCGTAATACTCGTTGTTGGCACTGTTGCTCGGTGCCACGTCGCCCTGTCCTCCCCATATGGTGTTGCCCACATGGCGTCCCTCGCCCAGGTCGGCAAGTGCCACGATGTTTCGGGTGTTGGATGTGGTGGATGTCTTGTTTGTCACCCATATCTCCACTCGCGTTATCTTGATGCCCGTGGTGATGTTGGGCAGTGTTGACATTGCCTTGTCGTATCTCTCGCGGAAATAGTGGCTTAGGAAGAAGTGGCGGTTTTCCTCATAGTCGGCCACGTTGAGCTCAAAGGGTGTCGTCTGCGTACCGCCCTTGGATGTCACCGACTTGGATGTGGATTTCTTTTGCGACACCACCGTCTGCAGTTTGAGTTTGCCGAATTGCATGTCGGTGCGCACTCCGAATAGCGACGATGCTCCGCTCACCAACGACGAGTTGGAGGGAAACGACACGTTGCCTGCCTCCACGAGTTTGATGATCTCGTCTTCCTTGCCCTCGTATTTCAGTTTGATGTTCTTGGTGTCGAAGTCGAAGGTGGCGTCGGTGTTGTAGTTAAGGCTCATGTTCACCTTGTCGCCCACCTTTCCCGTCACGTTGAGGTTCACCTTCTCGTCGAAGTCAAACGCCGTGGTGTTGCGGTTGCGCTGGGGCAGGGATGGGTTGTCCACGTTCTTCTTGTTGACACCGAGCTTTAGTTCGGCAGTTCCCTGGGTCTTCACCCTCACTCCGCCCGGACCGAATATCTTCTCCGCCGGGCCGAGGTCGAAGTGCATGTCCGAGAAGTCGAATTTCTCCTTGCCCTTTCGCTCAAACTCCTCTGCGTTCTTGTTCTTGAAGAACTCTCCCAGAGCCTTCCTCTCGCTCCATTTGCGGTATTCCTCGGGAGTCATCATCACCGGGGCGTTGAGATACGAGTCGCCTATCTTCGACCCTACGAGATATACGTTCATCGAGTCATCATACACCACCTCCTGCTTGATATTGTCGGGCATGGAGAGGTCGAGGGGCGATCGGCTGAGGTCGCCCTGGTCGAGTGGCGCCGTCTTCTGTATCTTCCATCGAGCCCTCAGCAGCGAATCGGGTATCTCCTCCTCCTCCACAACGACAGGTTGCTCCTTGACGACCCTTTCGGGGGCCGTCTTGTCTTCCTGCGGCTGTATGGCAAAGGCGCATACGCTCAAGAATGTTGCAAGGGCTATCGACAGTTTATGCTTCACTTAATCTGCTTCAAGGCAAGTTTCACGACCTCCTCCACTGGAGCGTCGGGTTTCTGCTTCAGTATGTCAACAACCACCTTCTGCGACGGGGCAGGCGAGAATCCGAGCATGGTGAGCGCACTCACTGCCTCGTCCTTCACCTGATTGTTGACGGGTGCCTGCATACTGCCTCCCACGGGTATCTCGTCGGCAATGCCGAGGGTCACTATCTTGTCCTTCAGATCGACGATGATGCGCTGGGCGGTCTTCAGGCCTATTCCCTTCACCCCCTTTATCATCCTCTCGTTGCCCGTGGAGATACTGTTGCACAGCTCCGACGGCGATAGCGACGAGAGCACCATGCGGGCGGTGTTGGGTCCCACTCCCGACACGGTGATCAAGAGCAGGAAGAGCTCGCGCTCCTTCTTGCTTACAAATCCGTAGAGCGAATGTGAATCCTCGCGTATCGCCTCGTATGCATACAGTTTCACCTCCTTCTTTCCCTGTATGGCCGAGAAAGTGTTGAGGGATATGTTCATGGCATATCCCACTCCGTGAGCCTCCACCACTGCCATGGCAGGAGTGAGTTCGGCAAGTTCGCCTTTTATGTATTCAATCATCTTTTTCTAATAAAATAATGTGTTACAAATAAAAAAACGTATTTTACTTACTAATTATTGTATTTTCAGGCAAAAAAATATGGAATTATTCAAATCTGCATTAAATTATTAATTTTTTCTTGCAATTTGTATTGTATTTCGCCAAAAATGTGTAATTTTGCAACCGCAAAGTCAAACACTATATAAAAACTCAACTTTTGCAAGTAGGGGAAGTTAAAGGAGTTAAGGAAGTTAAAGGAGTTAAAGACGTATGTTTTTCCCCTGAGAACTTCCCAAATGGACGAAAAGACTATTGTCTTTAACTCCTTGAACTCCTTGAACTCCTTGAACTCCTAAAGTTAAGCATCTGCGAAACTTAAATTAAAAAGAAATACAAGACAATGAAAAAAATCAGAGCAGCCGTAGTTGGCTACGGCAACATCGGACACTACACCGTCCAAGCTCTCGAAGCCGCCAATGACTTCGAAATTGCGGGCATCGTGCGTCGCAATGGAGCAGAAAACAAACCAGCCGAACTGGCACAGTATGACGTGGTGAAGGACATTCGCGAACTCAACGACGTGGATGTGGCTATCCTCTGCGCCCCCACCCGCTCGTGCCCCGAATATGCCAAGCAAATCCTTCCGCTCGGCATCAACACTGTTGATAGTTTTGACATTCACACAAGCATACTCGACTATCGCAACGAACTCATGCCTATCTGTCGTGAGCACAATGCCGTGTCGGTGATTGCAGCCGGTTGGGACCCCGGTTCCGACTCTGTGGTGCGCACCCTCATGCAGAGCCTTGCGCCCAAGGGATTGAGCTACACCAACTTCGGTCCCGGCATGTCGATGGGCCACTCGGTTTGCGTGCGCTCCAAGGAGGGCGTTAAGAATGCCCTGTCTATGACTATTCCTCTCGGCGAGGGTATTCACCGCCGCATGGTGTATGTAGAACTCGAGGACGGCTATCGTCTTGAGGACGTCACCAAGGCCATCAAGGCCGACCCCTATTTCGCCAACGACGAGACTCACGTGTTCCAGGTGGCATCCGTTGACGACGTGCGCGACATGGGTCACGGTGTAAATTTAGTTCGCAAGGGTGTGAGTGGCAAGACACAGAACCAGCGACTGGAGTTCAACATGAGCATCAACAACCCTGCCCTCACCGGCCAGGTGCTTGTCAATGTGGCTCGCGCCTCCATGCGCCAGCAGCCCGGTTGCTACACCATGATTGAGATTCCCGTAGTTGACTATCTCGAAGGCGACCGCGAGGAACTCATCTCTCATTTGGTATAATCACAAATAGTTTTAGTAAAAGAAATATATTACAGCACAAACACCTTTGCACATAATTTAAGTCCCGCGTCGTGATGACGCGGGACTCCTTTTTTTCGCGAAGCGACTTTAATTCTTTAATTGCCTTCGTCGAACTCCGTTTCTTTAATTCTTTAATTTTTTAATTTCGCGAAGCGACCCAAATTTCGGAGCTCCGCTCCGACCTACGCCACAGCGCAGCTCACTCCAAGTGCGGTTCCTACCGCTGCCAATATTGCTGAGGCAAGATTCCATAGAAACTTAATAAGCCTCGATTTATTCTCCTGAGTCATAACTTTAATTTTTTAATATTTTTAATTCTTTAACGGCTTGCTTCGCAAGTTCACGGCTTAGTTTGCTTTGTATGCAGGCCGCGGGCGAGACGCCCACGCTCCCAGTGGCTGCGCCGAAGAGCCGTATCGATACTTTAGTATAGCTTTTTTGCATCTATGCGGATGCCTCTGGGAGCGCAGGCGTCTCGCCTGCGGCCTGTGCGCAGCCCAGCCGTGTCTATATTTACTATAGCCTTTAGCATATAAAGCCCTCACCATCGCGCAGCCCATCCGTGTCTTTTTTTTAAAAAAGCCGTGTTAATCCGTGCCTAAATCATCTACTCGTAGTAGTCCTCGCCATCGGTGTCAGAGCCTGAGCCACCG
>JBJEAY010000339.1:0-2202 GCA_051869575.1 Prevotella sp.
ATTGAAACGTCTTTCCGAATTAAAAATTCGGAGATTAAAGAATTAAAGAATTAAAATATTAAAGTTCGCTTGCGCACAACAATCGCAAACGAACCTTAATTCTTTAATATTTTAATATTTTAATTTCGAGTTTTGAGCATCAAAACTCGACACTCGCTCCCGCCATAATCCATGTGCCTGGCTGCGGAATATTCCCGTAGTCAACATACGTCTTGTCGAAGAGGTTGTTGGCCTCTACGTAGAGCTTGTATTGAGATGCATTCCACGACAAGCGCGCATCCACGATAGAGTAGGGCTTATATGCGCACACATTGCCGTCAACATCAGTATAAGACCCCATGCGGTCTTGATAGCGGTAGTTGATGCCGAGGTCAAGATTTTTCCATATATTCAACTGCAGGTTGCCCACCAGTTTGTGGCGCAGGTATTCCAGGGTATATTTGCTCTGTATGCCTGCCACCTCCTTTTGGTCTTGGTCGAGATAGGTGTAGCTGATATTGAATGATTTCAGGATATTCTGTCCCGGCATCATGAGCTTGAAGTCAAACGCCACGTTGCCTTGCACTCCCAGGGTGTTTATCTTGGTGAAGTTGACAGATTTCCACACTGCATCCTCGCCCTCATTGGTGTCGAGAATCCAGTCGATGATGTTCTTGCTGTGATTATAGAACACATTCGCGCTGGCAGTAACACCGCCGTGGGTGTATTTCACACCGCCTTCGAGGGCTGACAGTTCCTCGGGCTTGAGATACTTGTCGGCCTTGTGCCCGCCTACAGAGTAATAAAGCTCCGTCACCGACGGCATTCTAAGCGAGGTGTTGTATGAGGCATACACCTTGAAGTCGTTGCCTATGCGATAGCTCACATCCACGCCCGGATACACCTTCATGTTCATGTTGTTCCATGAGTTCTTCACTGCCACAAGTCCGGCAGAGAGGGTGAATCGTTCGAGGATGACGTTATGCTCGAGCACGAAACTGATGTTGGTGCGGTTGATGCCGTATTCATACATACGGTCGGTGCCGCTGATGTGCTTCGGTTCGCCAAGCGGTTCGCCGAGGTTTCCGCTCACGAGGTCCTCGTTTCTCAGTTCCGCTCCGATGGCGGTGCGACCCAGTGTCCAGTCGAAGTAGCCGTTGAGGTTCACGCCGAAGATGTCGGTGCGGTGATAGTTGAACGGATACTTGTCGGCAGCGTCGCGGAAGAGTTCGAAGCGGTCTTCGCCGTGATTCCAGTAGATTGACGGTTTCAGATGGAACACACCGTTCTTGTTCTCCGCCTGTATGGCGGTGTAGGTCTTGAGCGTGTGCTCAAACTGGTCGTCCCATTTCACTCCGTAGAAGGTGTTCGACCCGTAGTCCTTCGACGATATTCCGGCATGCCATTTCACGAGTATGTCCTCGTCGCTGTAGTTACCCTGATAGAATGCCTTTCCGCCCTTGTAGTCGGCATTCAGCGATCCTGCCTTGTTGCGGCTGTATCCGTCGCTGCGTGTGTAGCTGCCCGACAGTTGGTTGTTCCAATTGCCCGACTTCACGTTTGCCCTTGCTCCAGCCGAGAGATAGCCGTAGCTGCCGCCCTCCACGTGGGCCGACACGCTGCTCTTCTCCCTTGGGCGCGTCACGATGTTGATGGCTCCCACAAGCGACGATGTGCCGTATGCACGTCCGGCGGGACCTTCGAGCACCTCTATGCGCTCAATCTCACTGATGTCAACTGGGAAATCAAAGGCGTTGTGCCCCGTCTGCGGGTCGCAGATGTTGATGCCGTTAAGCAGGATTGCGATTTGCTCGTAGTTGCCTCCGCGTATGCTGACGTCGGTCTGCGCTCCAATCGGACCACGCTGGCGGACATCCACTCCTGCGGCGTATTTCAGCAAATCATTAACACTTTGCACCGGCGCAGCTTGAATGTCGCTACGCTCGAGTACAGTTACCATTCTCGCTGCCTGGGTGCGGGTCATAGGTGCTCGCGAACCGATGACGTTCAGCTCGTCGAGGGTCATCTCGCGGTCGGTCTTGATGGAGATGCTGTCGGCACTCACTGGCTTCACGCTCACGCTTTCGGCACTTGCGTGCGTCAGGGTGGCAACACTCAGTGTGCTGATAATCACCTCACGTCCAAGACAGTTAAACAGCGAGTAGCCCTTGCGTTCAAATCGCTTGAACACAATCACTCCAGGCTTTCTTCTTGAATTGTTGT
>JBJEAY010000340.1:0-2202 GCA_051869575.1 Prevotella sp.
AATCCAGCTCCATAATACGCAGATACATTTCGTCACTCAGTTCAGCCTTTGCCTTTGCCATAGCCTTGTCGCGCTTGCCTTCATACAGCATATTCATGATGTTCAGAATATTCTCTTCGTCAGCGCAACTAAATCCATTTTCAGCTTTCATCTTACTGATTTCTGCATATAGACGCAGGAAATCTGGCTTGTTGTTGTTCTCAAAAGCCAGTCGTGCATTCTCTATATTGACCAAGTATTCATCGTGTAGTGTCTTGCATTGTCTCTTTGCTTCATTCAAATAATATGCGGCATCGTCATATTCTCCCTCTTGCCTATACATTTTGCTGAGGTTGATGAGCATCGCTGTGGGGTTGCCATTCAATTGGTTTTTGAGGTAAATAACGTATGCGTCAAGATACAGTTGGATGGCATTCTTATAGGATCGTCTTGCCCTCTGCACTTCGCCGAGGGCTTCCATTGCTTCGAATTGCCCCATGCGGTCTTTCCTCTTTTGGGTTTCATCCAGCAGTTCCACAGCCAACTGTTGTGCCGTCAGCAATTGTTTATTGTTAAGACATTCGTATATTCTGTCGAGTTTTTCGTCAGCGGGTTGTGCCGATGATTCAGTAGGCATCATCATAGCCCCAATAGCGAGTATAGTGATAATCACCTTCGCCAACTTGCCTTCGCTCTCGGCGAGCGAATTTCTCAGCACGTTATTGAGCATCGCCGTCAGTCCGTCGGCGGTATGGCGAATCTCTTTGTCTATTTGTGTCTTTTCTTCCTTCGACATGGTGTCGATACGTGCCAATGCATTTTCCACCATACCGATAACCTTGTTTGTCGGGGTAGTCACCTCATATCCCAAATTGTCAACAAAAGCCGTTTTCACTCTTTCGGCCTCCTGTGCCTTGTCGAGTGCTTCCGACAGTAATAACTGTTTTTTCTTAAGACTTCTGATTACCAGTCTGTTGCTTGTCCATGCAAATAGTCCATAGACAATGACAAGACCGAAAACCACGATACTGAATATCATTGTGATGCGATGTCTCTTTCCCATTGCCACGAGCATCTGATATTGCGCATCGCGCTCTTCGGCTTCGGTGCTGCGCACAAGGCTGTCGGCTCTCATCTTTGCGATGATCTGCGAGTCATTGGTAAGTTTTATCTTTGCGTTCTCGTTTCTTGATTCGTTTAGCAGGTCCTGCTCCTTGTTCATCCTCAACTTCTGTTGAGCCATCTCATATTCCAGTTTCAAGCGTGTGAGATTAAGCCGGCTTTTGATTATTCCGGCATCCATTTCTGCAATATGGTATGACATGCCCTCATCAAGAGTGTTGGCCTCAAATAGGTGTGCCCTTGCCTGGAATATGGGATAAGCCTTGCGATAATCGCCCGTAGCCACATACACCTCGCGCAGTACCGCATAGCGGTCATCGGGATTGTTGATGCCCATGGCAGTCTTTTCGGCTTTGTCAGCATTTCCTTCAATTATTTCTTTGATTGCAGTCATATAAGCCGCCATGTCAGTGCTTATCTCCTTACCGAAATATTGCTTTGCCTTATGATAGTAGGAAATGTAGTCGCCGTACATTTTCTCCCAATACAACATCTTGCACAGTTGTATATACATCCGTGCCTTGCCGTTATTGGTTTTTACATTCTTCAGCCCTTTCTCCAGCAGTTCCACACCTTCACTTCTTCTTGTCAGTTTGTCAAGACATCTTGCCATGTCACAATAGTTGTCAGAAAGGTCAATTGTGCGGAGGTCGGAATTAGCCGTTTCAATAGCTTTTCTGTACAGTGTTTCCGCTTTCACATAATCCCCTTGATTGTGATAGAGATTGGCGGTGGCGGAGTAAAATAGATATTTGCCGTATGCGTTGTCGTTCTTGAAGGCATTGTGTCCGATTTCCTTGATAGTGGAGAAAGCTTGTAGGTAGTCCTTGCTGTTGATTTCAGTTTGGGCTTTTCTCATGGCTGAGTCATAGTCATACTTATCCGCCCTTGCCGTTGTGGCAAGGCAACAGATGAAAGCTGTAGTCAATGCAGCAATCCATATCCTAAGATTATTCCCGACAATCTCTGGCATGTTATTTCCTTCTTGTCATTACGTTAGGGCGTTTGTTATTTCGTTTGATTATTTCGCTGCAAAAGTAGCAAATAAAATGCAACTGACAAAATTTCTTCGCCTTTTTTTTTCATTTGTACGAAAAATAG
>JBJEAY010000341.1:0-2197 GCA_051869575.1 Prevotella sp.
CTAATAAACACTTATTATATGAAAGTAGTTCTTCTTGCCGGTGGCTTCGGCTCGCGCATCAGTGAAGAAAGCCAGTTCAAACCAAAGCCAATGATCGAGATTGGCGGTATGCCAATCCTTTGGCACATCATGAAGGAGTATGCCTACTATGGTCATACCGAGTTTATCATCTGTGCTGGTTACAAGCAGGAGTATATTAAGGAGTGGTTTGCCAACTACTTCCTCCATAACTCTGACGTCACCTTCGACTACCGCAATGGCCGTAACGAGATGACCGTACACCAGACAAATATGGAGCCATGGAAAGTGACTGTTGTCGATACCGGTTACAACACCATGACCGGCGGTCGTATCAAGCGCATCCAGAAGTATATAGACAACGAACCATTCCTTATGACTTATGGTGATGGCGTTTGTGATGTGGAAATCGACAAACTCGTTGAGTTCCATAAGAGTCATGGTAAACTCGCAACCCTTACTGCAGTAAAGATGGCACAGGACAAGGGTGTGCTCGATATTAATGGTGAAAATGCCGTTAGAGCATTCCGTGAGAAGAATGCTTCCGATGGTGCTCCCATCAATGCCGGTTACATGGTTCTTCAGCCAGAGGTATTCGACCTCCTCGAAGGTGGTGACAAGTGTGTATTCGAGAAGACTGCTCTCGTAAAGCTTGCTGAGGAAGGACAACTTATGTCCTATATCCACAAAGGATTCTGGCAATGTATGGATAACATCCGCGAAAAAGCAATGCTTGAAAAGCTCCTAGAAGAAGATAAGGCTCCTTGGAAGCGTTGGGAGCGTTCAGTTCCGGTAGTACCCGTTTATGCAAAATAATAAAAAGATGGAAAATATATTCGGGTTCTATAAAGGTAAGCGTGTGTTCCTCACAGGTCATACAGGCTTCAAAGGTTCTTGGATGTGCAAGATGCTTGCTAATGCAGGAGCCATCGTAACGGGTTATTCACTCGAAGCACCAACAGAACCTTCACTCTTCAAGATTGCAAACATCGAGGGCGATATCAATTCTATAATTGGCGATATTCGCGATATGGCTGCCCTTAAGAAGGCTTTTGATGAGGCACAGCCGGAAATCGTTCTACACCTTGCAGCACAACCTATCGTGCGCGATTCGTACAAAGATCCTGCCTATACCTACGAAACTAACGTGATGGGTACTGTTAATATCTTAGAGTGCGTTCGACAGTCAAATTGTGTAAAGAGTTTCTTGAATGTCACTACCGACAAGGTATATCTCAACAAGGAATGGAATTGGGGCTATCGAGAGAATGAGGAGTTGGACGGTTATGACCCATACTCGAATTCCAAATCATGCTCTGAACTCGTTACTCACTCTTACAAGCGTTCGTTCTTCACAGATAAGGACGGTCAGGCTATCATCCCTATCTCAACAGCACGTGCAGGTAACGTAATCGGTGGTGGCGACTTTGCCAACGACCGTATAATTCCTGACTCTATTCGTGCAGCTGCAAAGCATGAGGATATTGTGGTTCGCAACCCATTCTCAACCCGTCCTTATCAGCACGTTCTGGAGCCTCTCTATGCATATCTCGTTATCGCCATGAAGCAGTATGAGGACAGCAAGTATGCCGACTACTACAATGTAGGTCCTGATGATGTGGATTGCTTCCAGACAGGTGCTCTCGTTGACCTCTTTGTCAGCAAATGGGGCGAAGGGATGCGTTGGATTAACAAGTATGATGGTGGTCCTCATGAGGCCAATTTTCTCAAACTCGATTGCTCTAAGTTGAAGACCTCTTTCGGTTGGACTCCTCGTTGGAACCTTGATGAGGCAATGGAGAAGATTGTTGAGTGGAGCAAAATTTGGGTGGCTGAGGGAGCCTGTGGTGAGCCAAGTCAAACCATTCGTGCTTGTATGGATAAGCAGATAAATGAGTTCCTTGACCTCTGATAAAGGTTTATAAGGTTTATTTCGCTTACACTGATTTATTCCCAGTAAAACGACAAATAAACTTTTATAACCCCAATAAACATTTACAAAAAATGAGAAATGTAATAATAACTGGTGCTGATGGTTTTGTCGGCAGTTATACCGTAAAGTATTTTATAGATAACGGGTGTAAGGTTCTTGCCTTGGATATAGGTGCGTCTCCCCGCAGATTGACGGTAGGCGGAAATCTTGAATACATGCAATGTGATATTAGCGATACTAAGTCCA
>JBJEAY010000342.1:0-2192 GCA_051869575.1 Prevotella sp.
AGAGGGAAATCTAAACATTGCTGACAATGGATTGGTTTCTGGTTCAGGAACTGCTAATGCCAATAGGAATACATCTGAGGTCAATGAAACTTCTCGCCTGGAATTCCCCATGCTCAAGGGGGGCAATAGCAAGCTGATAGTCCACAGGACAACCGACTCTTATGGCGTTAACTACTCAGTGGAGTGGGATGTGGATAGAATGTCACAGAGATGGTCGTGCTATCAACTCTACAATGGATTTGGCGGAAATGTAAGTCGTTATGAAGGTGGATATCCTTTCGATCCAGAACTGAATGACGGCGAATATCTTGACCAAGACTATTTCAAGGGCTCTGGCTTCGACCATGGGCATATCTGCCCCTCTGCCGATCGTCTATATTCGACTGAAGCAAATAAGCAGACTTTCTACCTCACTAACATGCAGCCGCAGTACAATAAATTTAATGCCGGTGTTTGGGAAAACATGGAGGAGCGCGTGCGCAGATGGATTGCCTTGTCACCAGTCACTGACACATTATTTGTATGCAAGGGTGGAACTATTGACAATGAGGCTTATATCCTGAAGAGAATAAGCAACAAACTGATCGTCCCCAAGTATTTCTATATGGCTCTGCTCTATAAGGCTCCCTCTGGATATAAAGCCATCGCCTTTTGGGCAGAAAATCTGGATGAAGACAAAAGTAACGATGACTTGCGCAACTATGTCATCTCAATTGATGAACTTGAACAACGTACAGGCATTGACTTCTTCTGCAATCTCCCAGATGACATAGAAAACAAGGTGGAGGCTAATGCCAATACTCAAATTTGGACATGGTAAAATACCAATTCTCCCTCGTTCATCCTTCAATCATGGACTTACCTCCAATCGAAGGATGAACGAAGGATGATCGAAGGATGATCGAAGGATGAACCTTCCCACTTTTCCCCCATTACAATTACAGCATTACAAAAATTATTGTAATGCTGTAATTGTAATGGGGCTTTTTTATGCTTATTCTGCAATAATCTCCTTGGCTCTCTCAAGGGCGATGTTGATATGGCTACAGATATTTTCCTCGCCTATCAACTTATAGAAATCCGCCTTTTGCAACTGTGAGTTTACCTTCTCGTTTACTCCCGAAAGAACTACGCGAATGCCTTCATTCTTGCTCATTATGCAGAGGTTGGTGAGGTTGTGAATACCAGTTGAGTCAACAAACGGCACCTTTCTCATTCTTATTATTCTCACTTTAGGACGGTCGCCAAAGGATGCCATAATCTCCTCAAAGCGGTTGCCGGCTCCAAAGAAGTAAGGACCGTTGATCTCATAAACCTCAACTCCCTGCGGAATAGTGAGATGCTCAAGATTGCCCGAACTAAGCTCGCTTTCGAGGTTGGGGTCGATCTCGTCGCTGATAACCTTCACGTCGGTTGTCTCTGACATACGACGCATGAAGAGAAGACATGCAATAATCAATCCGACCTCAATGGCAACTGTAAGGTCGAAGATAATGGTCAAGAGGAATGTGATAATCAAAATGGTGACATCGCTCTTGGGATTCTTCATCAATGCAAGGAACGAACGCCAGCCACTCATGCCATAACTTACCACTACCAACACTCCAGCAAGACATGCCATAGGTATGTATTGAGCCAAAGGCATGAGAAAAAGGAATATCAGAAGCAAAACTCCTGCATGGATGATACCTGCTATTGGAGTGCGTCCGCCGTTGTTGATGTTGGTCATAGTGCGGGCGATGGCGCCTGTGGCGGGAATACCGCCGAAAAGTGGTGAGGCCAGATTTGCCACTCCTTGGGCAATCAACTCTGTATTCGAATCGTGGTGGTCACCAATAACACCATCTGCCACAGTGGCTGAAAGAAGACTTTCTATTGCACCGAGAATAGCAATGGTAATGGCCGGTGACACGAGCTGCTTGATTGTCTCCCATGTCATCTCAGGGACGTGGGCTTCGGGAAGTTCGCTTGAGATAGAGAAACGGTCGCCGATGGTCTCTATACTGGTGATTCCTGCGAAATTCTTCAATAGCAATGCTACTATGGTCATGAGGATAATGGCTACAAGTGAACCGGGAATCTTCTTGCTGAAGCGTGGCGTTATGGCTATTACCACAACACTTACTATACCGATTATGGCTGTCCACATGTCGGTGGTGTTCATGTTCTGGATATATACAATCCATTTCTCA
>JBJEAY010000343.1:0-2192 GCA_051869575.1 Prevotella sp.
AGAAGCCGAAGAAGAAGAGAAAGAGTCTCAGGTAAGGCAAACTATAGGCTTTATAGGTGAACTTATCTATAGCCATTATCTTGAAAACAAGAAACTAGTTAAGGACAAGGATTTCGTTCATGCGGCTCTTGAAGGTGTTGGCGAATATGATTTTGACATAAAGACAGAGAAGATGTTTGTCGATGTGAAGACAACGCTCTATAGTTTGAAAGATGGCACGGCACCATTCTATTTGCATCGTTCACAAAACGTCTTCATGCAGAAGCATCCTGATTCTAAATACCATATTGTTCGTATCTCTCTGATTGATCTTAATCTTAAAAAATCATACGAGGAATTGCGTGATATTTATGGTAAGGATGCAAATCCTATGGAAAATGAAAATCTAAGAATAGCATGTGAGAAATTGGCAGTGCATTATTGGAAGGGAGCAAAAATCAAAGAGTTTGAAGACAGTTCTCCTGAGTATGAAATAACAATCATTCACAGAAAAGAAACTTAGAGATATGGCGTATTATGATGATAATCAAACCCAAACAGCAAAAAAGTTCTCCTTCTTTTGGAAGTATGGAGGAATTACATTACTTTTGCAGAATGAAATCTTGATTGGTTCATTGGTGCTATAAATTGTTAATGTATAAACGATTGGGTTATGACTGAAGAGATATTTAAGGACTTATGCCTTTGTGGCGAGACCACTAAAGTGCAATTCAAACAGGCATTCACTTCGCAGAGGGAGATTGCCAAGGAGATGATTGCCTTTGCCAACAGCAAAGGTGGTAATGCCTTGCATTATCGAGGCATAGGGTCGGGTATTGTGCGCATATTAACTGAGTGCCCAAATATGGTATTCCAAAATGACAGTGATGGAAATGAGTTCAAAGTAACGCTTTTTAGAGGTATTTTAGATACTATCCAAAAGGATGAAGTCACTACCCAAAAGCGAGTGTTGGTTTATTTGCTTGAGAATCCCAAGGCAACGAGAGTGGAAGTGGCTGATGCGCTTGGAAACATTAAGGCAGATGTCGTGAAGTTCGTAATCGCGAAACTCCAGCAAAAGGGATTGCTCAAACGTGTGGGTGGAAGAAAACATGGCGAATGGGTGGTATGTTATGATGAAAAAACAAGTTGTAAATATTCCGAATATGCCTACAAACAATCAGTGTTGGAAGACTGCAATTTTTAACTATGTTTAAATTAGAAAGATTATGAAAACGATTATTTTGAAATGGAATCCTGCCATATCAAGTGTTAGTATGGAGGATATGAAGTGGGCGGTTCAAGAGGCATGTGACTCCTTGGAGTCTGACTTTAACTGGTCGATATATGACTGGAAAAAGGCAGAAAAGGGAGACCGCGTGTTTATGCTTCGTGTTGGTCGGGGCAAAGTGGGGATTATCGCAAGTGGTTGGCTCAGTTCGGATGCGTATGAAGGGGAAGATTGGCGGGGAACTGATGAGAAACGTCATTATGCCGACATTCTTTTTGACGTGATGATACATCCTCAACGTAATAATATTCTTGATACCAAGGTATTGCAAAAGGAAATACCCACAGTGGATTGGAAGGGTGGGCACTCTGGCGTTATCATTTCTGAGGAAGAGGCTGCAAGGCTTGAGTCGGTGTGGAATAACTTCCTCAAAGAAAATCCCCATCTCTTCGAACCTGAAACAGACAATACATTCAGCAGTCTATTGGTGCGCGCCTGGGGTATAGCAATAAATGCGCATAAAGGTCAGGTGGACAGAGCTGGTAAGGACTATTTCACGTCGCATGTTATGGATGTGTATGAAAAGGTGACACATCTTTACGATGAAGACTATAACATTTGTATCACAGATGTTGTCGCTTTATTGCATGATGTAGTGGAAGATACAGATTGGACAATAGATGCCCTGCGTGAACAAGGCTTTACGGAGGAAATTCTGGAAGCTCTCATGTGTGTGTCGAAAAAAGAGGGTGAATCGTATGAGCGATTTGTGGAACGCTCAAAATCCAACCGTTTTGCGCGAGAAGTGAAGATTGCAGACCTGAGGAGCAATATGGACATTACCCGACTCAATGAAATTACCGACGAGGATGTCGAGAGGCTGCGTAAGTACCACAAGGCCTACAATTTTTTGACTGATTCTACTTATGAAGAGTCATAGGAGTCTGAACCATATATTATAATGTTTAACAATGGAAGATCG
>JBJEAY010000344.1:0-2191 GCA_051869575.1 Prevotella sp.
TAAAGGCAGGCTCCAAAAGTCCACATGCTCTTGATACTTGGGTCTTTGGTTATACTACTGCAGGTGGAAATCCTGACAACATTAAGATAGAAATCAATTATAGCGACCGCCAGCATGTACTTCCAATTGAAGAAAGAGCCATCAGTATTGACTTTCTTGGAGAAATTAAGGTTAGAGTACTTTCGCCTATTGAACTATTTGCAAGCAAGATAAATGCATTAATCAATCGAGCAGCTGTTAGAGACATCTATGATGTTTACGGTATGATTAAGGCAAATCTCTTTTCAATGATAGAACAAACAAATCTTTTGCGAAAGACTCTCGTCTTCTATATGGCTGTTGGGTCAAGCTGTAAAGCTGAAGAAGTAACACTGAATATACAAGGTTTAGAACACATAAAGAGGCTCTCGTATGCTCAAGTTCGTGCTCATCTGACGCCAGTATTGAGCCGAAAGGAAAAGTTCGACTTAAATACGATTAAGTCAGAAGTAATGAGTTTTCTGGATGAATTTTTAGTGTTCTCTGAAAACGAATATAAATTCATTGAGCATTTCAATCGTAGGGAGTACCGTCCTGACATCTTGTTTGGAGAAGGAGAGATTTCAAAACGCATAGCTTCACACCCCATGGCTTTATGGAAGTGTCGTCCTAATGAGCAATAAACTGCCTATGTGAAATATTCCTTTAATCATCCTTATATTAACCTCCGTAGATCCAATAATCATCCTCCAACTCCCAATCGAAGGATGAACGAAGGATGAACGAAGGTTGATCGAAGGATGATTGGGCAAGACATTGTCTATTTTTTCAGTATTGGCATAGATTTATTGTAATGCTGTAATTGTAATGCTATGCCTTGAAGACAATGCATGTGCAGAGTTAGTGTAGTGTTAATGCAGTGTTGCAACAACACTACACTAATCAAAATCTCGATAAATACAGGATTTTCTGCACGATTAGTGCAGTGTGCAGTATTTACAATCAAAATCCCCTTTTCTGTTAAATTCGTGTTAAAACCAAAGCAAATCAATACGTCTCCCGATTATTTTCTTTATCTTTGCAATATAATAGATGTTAAGTTGCACCGAGTCTTCGGGCATCAATCACCTAAGTAAAATGAACACACAGCCAGATGTGGACATTAGACGAGGCAACAAGCCTCAATGCTTTGGCCTTACCGCCACTGCCCTCCCCGAAGCCAATGGCTCACAAACAGGGGTGTCGGTAAGGAATGCCCAATCGGAAACTAAGCAATGGTATGTCTTGAGAGTATCATACGGCAGAGCAGAAAAAGCCAATGAAATCTTGAAAGCAAAAGGAATAGAGACACATCTTCCTCTTCATACAGTATATAAAGAGGTAGATGGCAAGAGCAAGAAACAACGTGTCCCAATGCTCCCCAATTTCCTTTTTGTTCGTACAACCTTATCTATACTGGAATCTCTAATAAAGTCATCCCCAGACTTTCATTTCATCACCTTCTACTACGACCACTTCAACACGAAGTCAGATGGCAAGAATCCGCCTCTCGTTGTCCCTGCTAATTCAATGGACAACTTCATTAAGTTGACAAGTATCGATAATGAACATATCCTTCTCGTTGATGAGGCCAACGGAACATACAAGCAAGGTGACTATGTACGCATAATAGAAGGCTCATTCAAGGGTATCGAAGGTAGAGTGGCAAAGATAACTGGTCAGAAACGAGTGATTGTAGAATTGCCAGGGCTTTGCAGTGTTGCGACGGCGTATATCCCCAAGGCTTTTCTATTACAGCTAGAACATACTGAATAAATAAAGTTGCGAACATACCGTTCGTTAATACGTTGTATCTTTGTGTCGAAAAAATCAAAATATTCAATCTGTTAATTTGAACGTGAATTATGAACTATCCACTAATATCAGATTATATAGAAGCAATCCGCCCTGCGGAAGACAACTTCGACAAGTTGAGCAATCTTAGTCCAGTGCTTGACGACAATGGTAAACCCATTATGTCAAGATACTTGCAAAAGAAAAGCAGATACAGAATTTGATAATCAGATTCCGAGCTGTAATAACAACAAAAATCTCATAATTATTATGTCGATACTACTAAGAATACTCTTTGTTCATTCTGACTTTCGTGATAACATGAAATATGGAAGGTGTGTGATTTTGCTAACTACTAAATAGGTATTCCGTTTCGGAG
>JBJEAY010000345.1:0-11981 GCA_051869575.1 Prevotella sp.
TAAGTCATCTTCTCCTGCTGGTTATCTTCAGTTCCAGTATCAGAATGGTTCTAACTATGGTTCTCAGGGCGGATATACCGATTTCTCTGTAGGTACCGACTGGGTTACTTGCGAGCGTGAGTTTGAGGTGGCATACGAAGATGTCAATCGTATTATTATCAACTTCGGTAAGGTTGGTGGCACATACACTGTTGATGACATTCAGTTCGGATTAAAGCAGGAAGACCCGATGGACAACGTCCTTGGCGGTGATGCTTCCGACTTCGAGGGCGGCACCAATGGTGGTTGGGGCTCTTGGGGTTCCAATAAGGAAAGTGCTGAAGTTGTCGAGGGCGAAGGCTATCAGGGTTCTTTCGGTCTTGTTCTTAAGAATAAGGGCGACGGCAATGCATGGGAGGCCCAGAATGCCTACACATTCGACTCTTATCTTGATCCGACAAAGAAGTACATCATCCAGTTCTATGCCAAGTCAACTTCTGCTGCTGGTGAGATTCAGTTCCAGTATCAGAATGGTTCTTCATACGGTTCTCAGGGTGGTTACAACACCTTCCCCGTTGGTACTGATTGGGTGAAGTGCGAGTCGGAGTTTACTCCCGCATACGAAGATGTCAACCGTATCATCCTCAACTTCGGTAAGGTAGGTGCTACATATTATGTTGACAATATCAAGTTTGGTATTGCCAAAGACCAGGGTGAGGCTGCCGGAGCATCATCACGCCAGACAATCATCCGTCGCAGTGCTCCTGCCCGTGCGTCCAAGATGTACTATGTGCTCAAGTCAGCCGACGAGAAGCGCGAGGCTCTTGAGGGAGCTATGGAGACATGGGTTAAGGGAATGGCAGATCATCTTGCCGAGCTTGGTGTAGTTCCTTATGGATATGATGTTATCAACGAGCCTATCAGCGATGGCGGTGGCGTTCGTGGATATGATGGAGTATTCGGTGGAACATGGCAGGATGGCGATGCTACCTATTATGATGCCGCTCCTGAGGAGAGCGAGACCGACGGTCTCAACCTCAACTGGGGCTCAGGTCACTGGTATTGGGGCTACTATGTGCCCGACTATCCTGTCAAGGCATTCCAGCTTGCCCGTAAGTATCTGCCTGCCGAGACAAAGCTCTTCGTCAACGACTACAACCTTGAGACAAGTCCTGGCAAACTGCAGCAGCTCTGCGACTTCGTGGCAAAGATTGATGCCGACAACGGATCAGCCATCGTCGATGGTATTGGTACTCAGATGCACATCTCGCTCTCATGCAGTGATGATGCAGTGAAGAATGCCGAGAATATAGCAGCTCTGAAGGAGAAAGTGGATGCCATGTTCAAGACAATGGCAGCTACAGGCAAACTCGTACGAGTGACCGAGCTTGACATCGCCCTTGGCACTGGTTCTCCCTCTTCAGCACAGTATCAGGCACAGGCCGACTGCTATCGCATGATAGTAGAGTCGTTCAAGGCTAACGTTCCTGAAGCACAGCAGAGCGGTATCACTATCTGGAGCCTCTCCGACAATGCCGCCGAGCATGAGTATTGGCTCAACGGCGAGGTGCCCAACCTCTTCGACGCCTCTTATCTGCGCAAGTGGGCTTACAAGGGCTTCTGCGACGGTATAGCAGGCGAAGACCTCGGTCTGAAGTACGGAGGTGAGGATTACAAGGCTTTCTACGAGAAGAACAATGTTTCATCCACGGTTAAGTAAATACGGAACACTACTGTGAAGTAGCTTTTTTAATTACTAATTATTTGGTGTTATTACCCCGCGGTAAGTCCTTCTGACTACCGCGGGGATTTTTATCCTTAATAATACTGCGTGTGTTCGTGCACATTGATTAAAGAGAAAGAAAATCTAAGAAAAATGATTTTTTTTCTTGAAAATATTTGGTTGTTTGTGAAATTTTCTGTAAGTTTGCACTCGTTATTCGAAAAGAGACCTGTTAAATGCAAACTGAAATGAAGAGAATATTACTCATATTGACCATTATCGCTGTTTCGCTTTCATGTATGGCTTATTCCGTACTGGGGCAAAACCGCTATAACGTTTCTGTCCTTGATATGAGCACAGGTCTTCCCCATAACTGGGTTAACTCAGTATATGAAGATAGCCGCGGATTTATTTGGGTTGCCACATACGGTGGCGGACTCGTGAGATATGATGGTTATGGGTTCTCAAAGCCATATTCCACCGACAATATGCTTATGCACAGCAATTCATGCCGCAATATGGCGGAAGACCGCTTCGGGCGTCTTTGGGTGGTGTTCGATGAGGGAGTGTCGGTCATCAGTCTCGACACATATAGGAATGTAGGCGAGGAGTCTTTCGGCAGGGATATTAGCAAGATTCTCCAGCAAGATGGCGTAAAGGTTCTCTGTGACCTTCGTGGCAATATTTGGCTCCTCGCAGGCAAGAAAGCATATAAGTTTGTCTTCGCTGAAGACGGTAAGATAAAGAAACTATATTCCGTGTCATTCAATTCCAACACACCCGACATCGCCCTTGCCGATGTGGATGGCGACGGAGAAGCTTGGGCAGCAATCGACGACGGTATATATAAGTTAAAGGTGGAGCATGGCAAACTTGTCAAGCGCCCCGTGAGTCAGCTCGCCTCGTTGTTTGGCAAGGCATATATCACCGACTTCATGCTTTATGATGGTGATATATGGGTGAGCACCAATATCGGTCTTTATTGCTATAAGTCTGATACCCATATTCTTAAACACTATGTTCACGACGCGGCTGATCCCACCAGTCTTGCCCACAATTACACCACATGCCTCTCCATCAGTCCTATTGGAAATCTTCTTGTAGGTTCATTGGGGGGGGCACATCTTTATAATTATGGCAGTGATAATTTTTCGTGTGTCCGTTCCGACAGGAATTATGATGGATTGATTCTATCCAGCAACTTTGTACATTGTATTTACGTACATAATGGTAATATATGGGTAGGCACCGACAATGGCGGCATCAACAAATTCTCGTTGCGCCAGTTTAAACTCGACAATATCGTAAACATCCCTGGAGATGCCACATCCCTGTCAAATGGCTGTGTTAATGCCACATTCGTGGAGCCCAATGGCACACTGTGGGTGGGCACCGTTGACGGTGGTCTCAACCGCCGTGGGGCAGGCGAGAAGACATTCACACATTTCACAACATCCAATTCTCCACTCACTCATAACTCGGTGAGCACACTCACTGCCGCCGACCGTATCCTGTGGATAGGCACATGGGGCGGCGGAGTGTATTGGCTTGATATGGACAACCCCGACCGCCTCAACCGTCTTGAGGTGCAACCGCAGTATGCCCGAATCATCTCCCATATCGGAGCCCTTGCCTATGACAAGCTCAACAACGGATTGTGGATAGGCAGCAACGACGGTATCTTCTTCTACGACTCCCGCAGTCGCAAACTCTTGATGCCATTCGAGGGCTGCGAACTTGTCAGAGGATGTATCGGGTCGCTCATCGACTCCAACGACCGCCTGTGGATGGGTTGTATGACTGGTATGCGAGTCATCAATCTCCGTTCGCGCAAAAAGGGCAAGTTCTCTTGCGATAGCTATGTATATAAGCTCGACAATCCCGACTCCCGACTTATCGACAAGATAACCTGCATCTGCGAGACTCGCGACAGCAGCATCTATATCGGTTCCAACGGCAATGGCATATATCGACTCACAGGTGTTCATAATGGCAGAATGACATTCAAGAGCTACACCACTCAGGACGGACTTGCCAACAACGGAGTGAAAGGTATCGTCGAAGGCAGCTATGGTCGCCTATGGATAGCCACCAACAATGGTCTTTCGGTGATGAACCCCAAGGATGAGGCCTTCTCCAATTACGACGAGGTGGATGGCTTGCTCTGCAATAAGTTCTACTGGAATGCAGCCGTATGCGGGGGCAAAAGGATATACCTCGGCAGCGAGAAAGGGCTCACTTCCATCAATGTGGATGAGATGGCCACCAGCTCTGCAGACAAGGTGGTTCTCACCAATCTTAATGTTGACAACATGCCTATTCTCTCAGGCAGTCGTTTCATAGTTGGGGATATTTCTACAGCCAAGCGCATAACGCTCCACGAGAGCGACAAGTCGTTCGAAATCTTCTTCTCCACCCTTCGTTATGATGGCGACGGACGCTCGGTGTATTGCTATCGCATGAAGGAGTTTGAGAAGGAATGGATACAGACTCGTGCCGGAGAACATTCGGTGCGCTACACCAACCTGCCTCCAGGCAAATACACTTTCGAGGTGAAATGCCTCTCTGCCTTGTCCGACAACGAGAGTAATGTGACAAGTATCGAGGTGATAGTGCGTCCTTATTTCTATAAGACGTGGTGGTTCTTGCTCATCGTCGTCTTGCTTCTTGCCTACATAGGCTATCGTTTCTATCTCAACCGCGTGGAGAAACTCAAGCGTGAGGCAGGCGAGAAGATGCTGAAGCCAATACGTCATGCACTTGAGAATGCCGAGAACCCTATCGAACTGCAGGATCGCATACGCACCATACTTGAAAACCATCGCCATTTCCGTCGCAGCACCGCCAAGAGCGTGGAGCTCGACCAGGAGAAGGAGTTGGAGCATGCCCATGATTTCATGAATGATGTCTTCAAGGCTATGGAGGATGGATATATGGATTCTGGCTTCGACATCGAGCAGCTTGCCGAGAGCATGAAGATGAGTCGTAGTGCGTTAACGAAGAAGCTCAAGGAGGAGACAGGACAGACCGTTGGTCAGCTACTGAAAGACTATCGCCTCAATATAGCCCGCGACATTCTCGTGAAGAATTCCGGCAACAGAAACATCACCGAGATTGCCTACAGAGTGGGATTCAACGACCCGAAGTACTTCACCCGCTGTTTCACCAAGAAATATGGTATCAGTCCGTCGGGATATGTGGATTCAGTGGAGAAAAACACATAAAATTGACGAAAATCAATGTTTGTCCACCTAAAATGCCCGTTTATCCACCTAACTTATCTTAATCTTTACTAATTTTGCGACCAAAATATAACAATTCGTAATTAAAAACAAACCTAAATGTAAAAAGTCATGAAGATCAAACAACTCCGTGTTGCCACAATTTGCATGTTCGGATTGTTGACATTGGCATCTTGTTCACCCGACTGGGGACAAGCTGACCCTCCTGCTGCTAACGAGATCTATCCCGAGCTAAAGGAAGTTGAAGGTTCAGCCCTCACATTCGAGTATGATGAAGAAGCTGTTCCATTGTCAGAATTCGACAAACAAGTTGGCGATTTGATTGAGGTCGTCCAGGACGACACTCTCGCAAGCAATGTCCTTCATTTGGATAGTGCATGTTATGTTCGTAAGGCCAATCCTTTCAAGGGACAGTCCTTACAGACTGGTGCTGGTATAACATTTTATGTGAAGACTGCCCAATTTGACGCGTCTTCGCCTTTGTTGACTATCGGGGGTGAACCTAATGACACTCTCGACTCATTCTATTTCACTGAGAATAGTCAGTTAGTGTTTACCAAGGGTGATATTCATCAGTTGCAGTCAAAGAATCTTAATGTTAACGATCCCTCGGAAGTGATTACAAATGCAGTTCCTGGTGGTAGTTGGCATTTCGTGGCTCTTCAGTTGAAGAATGATGGCTACGTGATGTATGTTGACGGAGTTAAGGAGTCGGAGCAGACATTCACTCCCGAACGCGACACACAGTTCAAGTATGCCGACCTTATCGAGCATCTCACTAATGCACCTTATTTATATATAGGTAGTGATAAGCTCTGTGAGGCTTATTTTGATGACTTCAAGTTCTATCGCAACGTGATGACATCTAAAGAATGGAACAAGACTATTAACGGCGGCGATGGAGGTGAAGGTGCTTTCGAATTTGTTGTTGGCGATCCTGTTTTGAATGTAGGACCTACTGACTGCTCAGCAGCATGGTGGTCTGAATTCTCTAACTATTTCCGTATTCCTGCAGAAGGTACAGCCAAGTTTAAGTTTACCAACCACACAAGTGGTGCAAACAACTGGAACAACTGGAATCTCTGTATCTGTACAGACGACGAGCGTGGTGGCGGTAATTATCTTGAGTATGCCGTTCTTCGTTCAGACCTTTTTGGATGGGGTGAGTCTTATGGCAGCGGCACTTGGGAAAGTGAAGGCTATGGTGATTGGGATGCATTCAAAGTTGACATGGAGGGCGCAGAGGTTGTAGTGACCTTATCACGCTCTGGTTCTACCGTGGTAGTTGATGCTGTAGCAACTTCGCCCAACCAGACTGTATATCACGAGAAGTTCACCATGACTTGTGGTGATGGAACACAGGTGATCCGTGCCTTCTTTGTAATGGATGGTTCATGGATACAATTTGATGCTAACGAGACATCTATCCAGTCGCCGGTTGAGGTATTGACAACAGATATTGGTGCATCCGACTGCTCTGCAGGTTGGTGGACATCATTCTCAGACTATTTCAAGATACCTGCTGGACAGAACTTGCACCTCGGTTTCGAGAATCACACAAGTGGCGCAAACAACTGGAACAACTGGAACCTTTGCGTATCAACTGATGACGAGCGTGGCGGTGGTAACTATCTCGAGTACTTCGTAATACGTTCAGACCTCTTCGGATGGGGTGAGTCTTATGGTGCAGACTGGACAAGTGAAGGATATGATGATTGGGATGCATTCAAAGCCAATATGGAAGGTGCTATTGTAAGCATTGATATTGTACGCGATGGTGCAAATGTCACTGTAGATGCAGTTGCAACATGTCCTAACAACCATGTATATCATGAAACATTCAAGGCTGTATGCGGTGATGGAACTCAAACTCTCAGCTCATTCCTGATTGTTGATGGTTCTTATCTAAAGATGATACCCTCTGAGTGCTATCTGAGTATTCCATTGCTTAAATAATAACCAAAAAACAGAATACGATGAATAATATATTGAATAAGTTATTCCTTACCCTGACCCTGATGCTCCTTTCAATAGGAGCATCAGCTCAGGACAAGATAACCGTCAGCGGTACAGTCGTTGACGAGAATGGCGAGACTATCATCGGTGCAAGCATCATGGAGGTTGGAACAACCAATGGTACTGTTACGGATTTCGATGGTAATTTCTCCCTGAAGGTGAAAAATGAAAATGCCCAGTTGCGCATCTCTTATGTCGGTTTTACAACAAAGACCGTTAAGGTGAGCAAGGGCAAGATGGAAATTGTGATATCCGAAGACAGCAAGACTCTTACCGAAGTCGTTGTCGTAGGTTATGGTGCTCAAAAGAAGGAAAGTGTGATTGGTGCCATTTCACAGGTGTCAAGCAAGGACTTGCTTTCTACTCCTGCTGCCAACGTTACACAGGCTATTGCCGGTAAGATCCCTGGCGTTATCACAACCCAGACCTCTGGTGCTCCTGGTATGGATGATGCAACAATCAATATCCGTGGACGCGCCACATTCGCTGGCGACGGTGCTCCTCTTGTGATGGTTGACGGTGTTGAGCGTTCATTCTCTCAGGTCGCTCCTGATGACATCGAGAGCATTTCAGTGTTGAAGGATGCTTCTGCAACTGCTGTTTATGGTGTGCGTGGTGCCAACGGTGTAATTCTCGTAACTACCAAGCGTGGTAAGGAAATGAAGCCTGAAGTAAGCTTCACTGGCAACTTTATGTGGGGTTCTGCTACTCGCAAGCCCAAGTATCTGAATTCTTATGACTCAGTTACTCTTCTCGAAGAAGCACTTAAAAATGACGGTCTGCCTTCGCAGTATTCTTCTGCTGACATCGAGATGTACCGCAAGTCATGCAATGGCGAACTTTCAGGTGCCGACGCTCTGCTTTATCCTAACGTTGACTGGTATGACGAGGTGCTCAACGAGTGGGCTCCTTCTCAGCGCTATAATGTTAGCGTAAGAGGTGGTACGAAGCGCATGCGTTACTATGTATCAGGTGAAATGTACAATCAGAGCTCTCTTATCAAGAACCTGAGTACAGACGAATACGATAACTCTTCAAGCCCTGGTTACAACCGTTATGCATTCCGTGCCAACATGGACTTCTTCCTATCCAAGGATTTGACTTTCAGTGTTAACTTCGGCACTCGTTTTGAGAATCGTCATGGTTCAAACACAAATGAGTCAAGCACATATTATGACACTTTCGCCTATCTGAACCATACTCCAGGCTGGCTCTTCCCCGTGTCATACGAAGTGCAGAATGGTGAGAATACCAAGACTCTCTATGCTGGAAATGCCAATTTCCAGAACAACATTGTGGCAGCTCTGTCAAAGGGCGGTTACTATAAGGGAACAAACACTATCAGTGAAATCAACCTTATTGCCGACTATAAGATGGACTGGCTTACTGAAGGTCTTTCGGTAAAGGGAATGGTGTCATTCGACTATGACTCATACTATATGAAGACATTCGGACGTACATACGCTACATACGAACTGAACGACCGTGACAACTACACCATCCAGGATGCATATAACAAGTATAATGTTGACGGACAGCTCGCATATAGCAAGAGCTCATCTACAACATATAAACTGTATATGGAGGCACAGATTAACTATGCCCGCCGTTTTGGCAAGCATGATGTCACCGGTATGCTTCTTTACAACCAAAACGACTATCGCTACAATTCAGATTTGGCAAAGCGTTATCAGGGACTTGTAGGTCGTGTTACTTACGGTTATGACGACAAGTATCTCTTCGAGTTCAATGCCGGATATAACGGTTCCGAGAACTTCATGAAGGGCAAGCGATTCGGTTTCTTCCCTGCATTCTCTATCGGTTGGCGTCTGACTCAGGAGAAGTTTATGGAAAGTACGAAGGATTGGTTGAACAACCTCAAGATTCGTGCCAGCTATGGTGAGGTAGGTAACGATATCTACAATGTTAACGGTGTTGAGCAGCGCTTCCTTTTCGAGGAGCATTGGGTTAGCGCCAGTGCATATAATTTTGGTTCAGGTACTGTTCCTGCCTACTATGAGCGCCAGTATCCTAACTACGGTGTTACATGGGAGCGTGCCAAGAAATATAACCTCGGTATCGAGTTCGGTCTCTTCAACGGAATGTTGAATGGTAACATCGATTTGTTCTATGAGAAGCGTAAGGACATCTTGACAGCTTATCTGTCTCGTCCACAGTGGGTGGGTGTGACCATGGCTGCAGGAAACCTTGGTGAGACAAAGAACTCAGGTTATGAAATCGAACTTCATCATTCAAACACTATTGGTAAGGATTTCCGCTACAACGTAGGTGTGACATTCTCACATGCTTCCAACGAGATTATCAGCATGGACGAGCCTGATGCCAAGACCGACTACCGCAAGCGTGAGGGACATCCTATCAACCAGTACTTCGGTTTGGTTTGCGAGGGATTCGTAACTTCTGCCGACCTTGCTGACCCCAACTTCCCTGTTTCCACCTATTCTAATAATGTTCAGGTGGGTGACTTGAAGTACAAGGATATGAACAATGATGGTTTTATTGACGACCGCGACGAGACATTCATCGGTTATAGTGATATTCCTGAGAATACATACGCACTCACTCTCGGTGCAACATACAAGGGCTTCGGTCTTGAAGTGATGTTCCAGGGTGTTGACCATGTGTCACGTTATTATGATGCAGATGCAATGTATGCCTTCTATAATAATGGTAAGGTGAAGGATATACACCTTGATCGTTGGAATCCTTCTCTCAGTGAGGCAGAGAATCTTGCCCAGGCAAAGTATCCGCTTCTGCACTATGGTTCGACAGGTGACCACAACCAGCGTCAGAACTCGTTCTTCCTGAAGAATGGTGCATTCGTTCGTCTGAAGAACGTGGAGTTGAGCTATACACTTCCTGCTGCATGGACACAGAAAGCGGGAATGAGCAGTGCACGTATATATGTAAACGGCAATAACCTCATCACTTGGGATCACCTCGACGGACTTGTTGACCCCGAGAGTAACGGTTCAAGTCGCTATCCGCTCTTGAAGACCTTTAACGTAGGTTTCAATGTTGTTTTCTAATAATCGATTTAAAAGACAATTAGACATGAAGAAATTTAATATATATGCTTTGGCGATTGCTTTGGGAACCATGCCCCTTACGTCATGTGAGGATATGTTCGGTGGTTTCCTCGACAAGCAGCCAAGTAATGACTTGACCAAGGAAGATGTGTTGTCTGACTATGAAACATTGGTTTATAATCATAACGACACATACAACTTCCTTCTCCATGGAGCACAGCGCATCAATGCCTCATGGCTCGATGCCGCCACTGATCTTGCAGAGTGTGCCATTGGTACTTCGGGTACTCGCACTACATTTAACGTGGGCAACTATTATGGCTCTGGCGCTTCTGCCGAATTGGTAGATATATGGGAGAGCCGCTATCGTGCCATACGTAAGTGTAATACTACCATTGAAACCTTGGAGGCTGATACTGATAACAAATTGCGTCCTGCAGAGACAGCTTTGGATGTGCATATAGTTGACAAGGAGAAGAATATTGCCGAGGCTCGTTTCCTTCGCGCATATTTCTATTGGGAGATGTTCCTTCGTTATGGACCAGTGCCATTGGTTAAGCAGACTCTTGACCCCAATGGTGACTTGTTTACGGGTTATACCGATCGTCCTACTATCAAGGAATTCCTTGATTATCTGGTAAGTGAGGTTAAGGGTTGCGAGGCAAAACTTCTCGACTATCAGGGAACTGGTGAAGTTGACAAACCTACCGCACGCGCTCTTTATGTGCGTATGTTGCTCTACATGGCAAGTCCTCGTTATGCCTCTGCTACTGGTGTGACATGGCAGCAGGTGGTGGATGCGGCAGAGGGATTTATTGCTGATTTCGGTGAGACATTCTCTCTCTATACAGAGGCTACCGGTGGTGTTAGCGCATATAACAATGCATGGTTGATGACACCTTATCAGGACAACAACAAGGAAGTGATCTTCTTCCGCAACGATGCTGCTATTGGCTGGGCAGGAATTTATCTCGACCAGCCAGTGGGTGAAGGTGGCCAGGGTGGACTCTGCCCAAGTCAGAATCTCATCGACATGTATGACATGGCTGATGGTTCCGCTCCATTCACAAGCTATGACGAGACTGGTGCTCCTGTATATACCAATGGCAAGCCGACTGTAAATGCCGCCAGTGGATACAGCGACGCAAAGATGTGGGAAAATCGTGACCCCCGACTTGCCTCTACTGTATTGTATCACGGATGCCAGTGGGGATACACCACCACTACCAAGACCAATGTCATTGATGTGATATATGGCCATCGTGATAATCCTATCGGTAACCAGTATTCTACTCCTACGGGATATTATGTTCGTAAGTATCAGCCCGAAACGATTCTTTCAAGCAATCATGGCGGTACTGCACGTCGTCTTTGGAAACTCTTCACTTACAGCGAGTTGCTGTTGAGCTATGCCGAGGCACTCAATGAAGTTGAAGGACCGACAGACAAGGTATGTGGATTGCTCGACCAGGTGCGCCATCGTGGTGGTATCACCGGAAATGTGGCCGACCGTATGGATCTCACCACAAAGGATGCAATGCGCAACTTCATCCGCAAGGAGCGCACAATAGAACTCGCCTTTGAGGAGCATCGTTGGTGGGATGTACGCCGCTGGAATGTGGCAGACAAGGCTCTTGGTCGTGACATCTATGGTGTGGATGTCGCTTCTGATGGCACCATCACCCGTAAGGTTGCCCAAAGCCGAGTATGGCAAGATAAGTTCTATCTCTATCCTATCCCCGAAGAGGAGGTATGGAAGATTGGTCAGGACTTCCAGAATGATGGTTGGAAATAATGCATAAAAAAACGTATTATGAATATACAGAACATATATAATAAGATGTCCGCATCAGGCAAGGCTCTGATGTTAAGTGCCCTTCTCGTTAGTTCAGGCTCTGTTCTGGCACAGTCGCAGCAGGTGCTCAAAGGACGTATTGTAAACAGTAACGGCGAGCCCGTAGTAGGTGCTGT
>JBJEAY010000346.1:0-2185 GCA_051869575.1 Prevotella sp.
GTATCATTAGTGGAGATGCATGGAAGGTAAGACACCAATACTATAAGTATCACGACTACGATCGCATACCTGTCAACGTGAATATCTCTGCAGGTGCCCGTTATCTGGCCGACAACAACTCGTTTGTGCGTGGCGAATGGAATCCATATATCAATGTGTCGCTTGTATATGGCGACCCGTTCAGTGAGCGTGCCCGCAAACCATACGATTATTTCTCTGCTGACGTCACATTCGGACTATCGTCCAACCAACCGCTCATCAGTGGCGTGCATCTGCTTGGTCGCCTCTGCGGAGCCCCCATCACCACTGGCGATGGCATGCAGGCTGAGATAGGACTCTTCCAGCATTTCAACTACTTCGACTCCCAACCAGTGAAGGACGGCTCCAGTCAAGTGCCATTCCACATTTCCGAAGCGGCTGCGGTGGGGCCTGGTGTCATCTACCGTTTCCCCCAATTGGGATATATCACCAAATTGGAGCAACGTATCTTCGTTGATGCCATATTGCTTGGCGGCAGTCTTACTGACTATTATAACGTCATCGACCGCGACTATAATCTCGGTAGCGGTTATAGCACGAAGATAAACACATTGATTGAATTCGGGAAATACGGCTCACTGATATTTAATGCCGACTATTATCGTATTTACACGTGGAAGGGATATGAGGGCAAGGATTTATCTACTATCGACCCTCTCTATCTCAACGCACAGGGCGACAAGGGGCATGCCTCTCTTTTTGTGCTCAATCCCCATCTTATCCTTGCCGTGTCAGATGTGTTAAGCATCGACTTGTCGGCTTCTTATTATTGGCGTGAGACATTCTACAAATATCATGACGATGTGGCGTCGAAGACTTTTGATTTTAGAATGGGAGTGAACGTTAGGATATAATTAGGGATTAGGAATTAGGGATTAGGGATTAGGGATTAGGAATTAGGGATTAGGAATTAGGAATTAGGAATTAGGAATTAGGGATGAGGGATGAGGAATTTATCAAATTGCATGAGAGGGATGATGTCAGACAGTTGGCATTGAAGGCTCATAGTGTAGAGGGTATCGACTTGCCATATTGTCTCGACCAGATAGCGGGACGACAGATGGCAAGGCGCAAGTTGCCTTCTTGGGCAGCCGTTGACTTTATTGTCTATCCCCCTCATATCTCGATGGAGCAATGCTCCAGCGAGCCAACAGCCCTATATAAGAAGTCTGTATTGGATAGGCTTCACTCTTCATTTATAATAGACCTCACTGGAGGCTTCGGTGTCGATTTTTCGTTTATGTCTCGTGGATTCAGCAAGGCAGTGTATGTTGAGCGTCAGCAACACCTGTGTGATGTGGCGAGGCATAACTTTGGTTGTCTTGGTTTGGATAATGTAGAGGTCGTATGTGATGAGGCTGAATCTTATCTTGCCTCTTGCTCGGAGGCAGACGTGATATATCTCGACCCGGCACGCAGAGATACACATGGCGCAAAGACATACGCCATATCCGACTGCACGCCAGATGTTATCGCCCTCTTGCCGTTGCTACTAAAGAAATCTCGAATAGTGATGATAAAACTGTCACCGATGCTTGATTGGCGCAAGGCAGTGACTGACTTAGGAGAGGAGAATATTGTTGAGGTGCATATAGTGTCGGTAGATAATGAGTGCAAGGAATTGCTAATAATTCTATCTTCTGTTAAAGATAGTAGTTCTTCTCTTTATTGCGTCAATATATCTAATGCCTCTATTTCATCTACCAATTTGTCTCTTTTCGGGCAATCTTCTTCTGGTAAACGTCAGTTTGCCAGGCTTGATAAGCCGGATGTTTTGGATGTTCCTGCCTTTTTATATGAGCCTAATGCCTCGATAATGAAGGCTGGTTGCTTTGATGTTCTTTGCGAGAGATATCCTGGGCTTATTAAGATAGCTCCAAATAGTCATTTGTTTGTCTCGGATACCGAGATAAGCGATTTTCCAGGACGTATTTTCTCTATTAAGAAAACCACGACAATGAATAAGAAAGAGTTGCGCCTTGCCCTTGCGGGAATCACCTCCGCCAATATCGCCACCCGCAATTTCCCGATGTCGGTTGCTGAGCTGCGCAAACGTCTCAAAATCAAGGACGGAGGCGACACCTATATCTTCGCCACTACCGACAATAATGGTGCACATATTATATATATATGTGCAAAACTATCA
>JBJEAY010000347.1:0-2185 GCA_051869575.1 Prevotella sp.
AAAGATAAAAAACAGGAGAAAATCAATAAAAAAAACACGTTAAATGCATTGTTTTCAAAAATTATTCTTATCTTTGCAGCGTGGATATTAATCTGCAGACATAAAAAAGAGTGAAGCGTTAGGCTTTTTCCATACTGATGAATCTCGACACCTCATCCGGAAAAGTGGAAAGAAACTTGCGTATTGCTCCTTTGGCTACATATAATATATATGCCTATGGCAAGGTGTGCCCTTGCTATAACTGTGTATATATGAGTTAAAGGTGTGGGACGTTTTCATGTGCATTTTCCAGGCAGTCGAGAGCCATTCAGTTGACGTGGAAACACGCCCGCACCTCTTTTTGTTTGTCAATACCGTGACTAAGATAAAATTATTGACTAATAAAAAGAATTCTCTATGGGAGTGTTTTTTGAAATATGTAAGTTCTCCGCAGGAAGCCTCGTTTGGGGATTCCTCATTTCTGCCGTATGTATGGCATTGTTTCTCATCGCATTGAAGGGATGGTTTAAGAATGCCCAACTGTCACCATGGACATACGTCGTGGGTGTTGTGTTGTTCATCTTCGTCGGTCTTCAGAGCACTATGATTTCAGGAGCCATAAAGATAATAGATACAACCGACTACTATGAGCAGCAACTCACCGAGATGGTTAATCGTGCACAAGAGAGCCGCGGCGAGGACTTCGGATTGGGCGACCTCGTCAAGACGGTGCTCAATGGCGGTGGACTGTCAGATGTGATAGGTGGAGTTGTTGGCGGATTATTGTCGGGAAACCCCGAAAAAGAAATCAGTGGTCCCGAATCCACAGCAATCGTCGAGAGTCTTGTGTCACAGTTCCCGATTCTCTCCAATTATTTCAATACAGGCGCCTTCACCGGCTTTACCGTGCAGGAGTTGCCTCATGCCATAGCAATGGAGATGAAAGATTATCTGAGGTGGTATATTTTCCGTCGCCTGATGTGGTGCTTGGGATTCCTTGTTGTGGCAACCTTTGTCGCAATCAAGACGATGGATCGCAAGAGCGGCTACAGGCAACGTTCGTCAGGCGGTTATTCCAGTGGCGGCACTGCCGGTTTGTCAAGTTATAGCGACGAGGCGTTTTAACTAAGTATATTATAATAACATAAAAATCATTTATTATGTCAAATCATCTTATAATCGGATTAGGCGGTACAGGAGGCAAGGTGCTTCGCGAGTTCCGCAAGAGAGTGTATGAAGAGTTCAGGAGCAATGAACCAGGTGGTGGAGTGTTCCTCGACTATATCTATGTTGATTCATCCCCTGCCGACCTCAACGACCGCACTGGTTGGAAGGTCTTGGGCAAGAGTGTGCATCTTGGTGAGGCACAGAAGGTGAACATCAATGGTATCAATGCCTCGATGATACAGAATCTTAATATGTATCCAGGTCTTCAGGCTTTTATAAATGACAGCGACAAACAGCTCATCGACCATCACATGGGACCGCTCATCTCTGCCGGTATTGGTGGTCAGCGCCGTCGTTTGGGCCGTATGCTTATAGCCAACAACCTTACTGACAAAAATAGCAAGGACAACTTCAACAATGTGCTTCAGGCAGCAGTCGTACGCCTTCAGCATGCATCGAACGACAACGATGTCACCTTCCATGTCTGTGCAGGTCTTGCCGGAGGAACAGGTTCGGGCAGCATTGTTGACGTGATATCCCAAATACGCAAGAAATATCCCTACGAACTGAACACCCACGCTTTCAAGATTCGTCTCTTCGTATATATGCCTGAGCGCAATATGGTGTATGCCGACCACGACAGCGGATTCTATCAGGCAAATGGCTATGCAGCCCTTAGCGAGCTCAATGCCATCAGCACTGGTCACTATTGTCCGCTCGATGTCACTGGCGAGCGTGATGTTTTCACTCAGGAGGTGCAGCGTTTGCTTTCTGGTCAGGAATCGTTCGAGGCAGCCTATATATATAGTAATGTGAATGAGAAAGGCAAGGTGCTCGACCTCAGCCACATGTTGCCAGCATCAGTAGCTGACTTTATGTTCCAGACGGTTGTAGTGGCCAATCGCAATGGCGGCGCCGGCAAGATGGCTCGTCTTGTGGGATGTGAGAATGATGGAGCCGGTCCAGAGCGCGACCAGAACGGCGACCTCAACCGCAGCCGCAAGTTCATGTCATTCGGTATCACCCGAATCGAATATCC
>JBJEAY010000348.1:0-2182 GCA_051869575.1 Prevotella sp.
ATTAACTACATAGCAATTGGCGGTGTTTTCAACTGCTGCCTCACCTTGAGAATTTGATAAGTTCCAAGGTTTATCCGTCGTTCCTTTACTTGGATTTGTTGTCAATGGAGAACTTGTTGAACTGTTATTACCAATATTTATTGTCACAGTCTCACCAGTATCGCCACCTTGTCCACTCGCTGTCTTAGCAGTACCATCAATATTATAAGTTCCTGTCCATGGAATATTAGCTATAGTATTATCTTGATATTTAAAATAGCTCTTGACAGTAAATGTCGCAGTTCCTCCTGCAATGGCAACAGATACTGTGGATGGTGATACTTCAAAATTAAATGTACCTGTAACCTTGTTAACAGATAGCTTGTAGGTGTATTGATGGCCTGCTTGCCAAGAAGTGTTCGTGCCATCATTTAACTTTGCAGTATAATAAGAATCATCGCTTAATGTTAACTTTATTTGTGCGTCATCTGTAAAAGTCTGAGGCATGAGGAACAGGACATTAGACAAGTCGGATATAGTATAGATATTTGTACCACTTCCATCGTTGCTTTGGTTTGACCATGCAGGAGATTCAAAAGAAGACAATTCTCCTTTATTGCTTACTCCGCTGATTTCTACATTTTTAACACTGCAATCTGAAGGGAGTGTACCCTGCTCAAACTTAATCGCTGCAAGGGCATGATTGAAGGTTAGGGATGAAGCGTTCTTTCCATCACAAGTTATATCCTTTGACTCTGCCACCAAAAGGTCTTCTTGTTCTGAAACTGTTTGTGGTACGGTATATGTAATCTTTGGGCCGCCTTGAGAAGCTGTTATTGATGCACCTGAGCAATCCTTGGGAGCAACAGCAAAGAACGTTGCTTTCTTGCTTGCGCCTGGCCAATAGACATTTGAGGCTTTCCAAATATTATCAGAGCCTTTGGTCATTTCGACACCATTTATATTAGTATCAACAGAAGTGTAGTCTCCATCGCTTGCCCATGTCTTTCCGCTATCATATACATATCCATAAAGAGCGAAAGAACTATAGAAATTATTAGCCTCTTCGGAAATAATACTTCCTCGCGTAGCCTTGTAATCTACATTATTATGCATGTTGATGCCTCTGCGCTCGTCGCAGTTGGCATATATGGCATTGCCATCAACGGACGACAGCTCGACACTGCTTGTGGGGAAGAAGCCCTCAACATCAGGCGACATCACGGCACTGCCCGTCGCACTGCTATCGGCTCTATCTCCCGAGCGAGTGGCTCCGCCCATCGGCTTCACCTCGGGTGCACCGGCATTCACTTCCACGCCAAAAGAGAGCACACCATTCCCATAACCTGCGATTTCGTGCAATTCGTCGAAAGCGCAGGAGCCAAGCAACGGCGTCATCACCACGCCCATTGCCCAATGCAATATATGTCTTTTCTTCATCATAGTCTTTTTCTTCTTTTTTCTTCTTAAAACCTATATATAAAAAACGTCCCGCAGGGCATCAACCCTACGGGACGAGAAATTTTTCTATTATTACACTTTCAGATTTATTCTATAGCTTCTTTATGTCGTCTTCCGACAAACCTGTTGCCTTTATGATGTCGGCAATGCTAAAGCCCATCGACTTTAAGTTCTTGGCTATATCTATAGCCTTAGATTGCTCACCTTCTGCACGACCTTCTGCACGACCGATTTCATATCTCATTTCACGCAAGTCGTCTATCAGATCTGCAGGCAAACCTGTGTGTTTGACAATTTTTTCTGTCGTAACATTTAATGAAAATAATCTATCCAAGACAATAATTAATAATTTCGGATTTAGCTCAACCTTGTGTATTGTTAATCTTTCTATTACAGATTTAGCTATGCCCAATTCATATCCAATCTCGTATGCCGTATTTATAGAGTTGTCCCAATCACGTTTTGCCTTTAATCGGAACACCTCCTCGTCGGAAACTATAGAAGATATATATTGATTCGATTCTTGCATAATTATTTTATTCATTTGCAATATCGTCAATTAGGACTTTTACCTCGTCATAAGTAAGACCAGTCGCTATTGCAATAATGTCAACAGATATGCCAGAAGCCAACAACCTCTTGATTGTCGCTTTCTTTTCTTTCACTTCTCCCTTTTCCTCAGCTGTATCCAAACTGTTCTTCAGATCACGATAAGCCTTGAGACTATCCTCGTACTCACGAA
>JBJEAY010000349.1:0-2178 GCA_051869575.1 Prevotella sp.
TGCGGTCATATCTAAAGTTTATATACTCCGCGTTGCTTTTCAGCCTTTCATATTCAGCCTCTCGCTCTTGTTTCAGTATTTTGCGACCGTTAATAATAGGTGAACCAGTATCAATCAAATCGTGAATATCCTTTGACCGAATATCATCAATCCTTGGCTTGTTCTCTGTTATCCAGTACGGCAGAGTGCCATTTCCTCCGGCTTCCCGCAAACGTTCATCATTATTCTTTATCCACACTTTCATGCCATCTGGGACATCCTCTATTGGCTGTGGTGTTCGCAAACCCCAGTATTCATCATCGTGTTTCAGAATGGGCACAACGTAGCACAGGCAGTTCGGGTGCCAGCCCATGAAAACAAAGTCCTTCGGGTACTTGCCTGCAAGGTCGTCGCAGATGTCCGGCACGTGACGGCCGTTCTGAGTCAGCTTGACCTCATAGCCCAATACGAAGTCAAACTGCTTCCAGCGTTCCTGCTCTGCCTTGCGGTAGGCCATGTTTATCTCCGACCGAGCGAGACGGATTGAACGATACTCGCAGTCCTGGCAGGTGACAGCCTTACCGAACCTCTCCTTGTAGTCGTGTTTGAGGGAGGGGAAGTCCTGCAGGTACTTACTGAGCCTCTTGGATAGCTTGACGGCAGACGTTCCTTTCTCGATGGCAGACGAAATGGCAAACTCCATTTCCTCCTTATAGCCATTCGACTGGTTCCACAGCCTTTCAGAGAGTCCCATGCCATCATCCTTGCGCTGCTGAAAGGCTTTCAGCGCATCGCTATTCGTCTGATAATAGACTCTCGCTTTCTTGCTTCCACGCTTGACTCCGTAGAACTTCAGCGCATTGTCGGCAAGCAAATCCTGCACCAGGTTACTCTGCCTCCATTCCTCGCTCGTGCCGCTATAGATAACGGAGCGCAGGTCACGAACAAACGCGGCCTGCACCTCCTCGATCTTCTTTTTGGTAAGTGGGTAGTCTGCAAAGAGGAACGGCTGTGAACCATCATAGCCTGTCTTTACCACTGCACTGGCCACCTCCTTGTTTAAGGTGTCATAAACAGACTGCACTCTATCCGCATACCTTGCAAGTCGGATGGAGTGCGCCTGCCACTTGTCTTTCTGATTGACACCTTTAGGCTTTGCCATGTTATTCCTATTCTACGAAATCGGGTTCCGGCATTGATGTTAGGCGGTAGGCCTTCACGGACGCTACTCCGTCTATTATGGCATGACACAGGCGATGATTCCCGTCTGCCACCTGACCTAAATCGTCGAGGATGATAGGATGGCTCTCATAGTCGGCAGCGAGTGTCCTCCTCACCTGCCAGCAGAAATCATCCATGTTCTGCAAACTGAAATAACTGTTGCTCATATCGTATGCAGCAACAGGGTAGTCGAAAGGCTCCAATTCCTGGTCCTTCACAGCCTTCAGCAAGGTCGTGGCATACCAATACTTGTTACCTCTATGGTAGCGGCTCTCCTCGAAATTAAACTTTGAAAACGAAATGACTGGTGGCATCTTCAATGTCTCATCTTGAAATGTTCTACACATGCCCTCTGACTTAGAAGCACACACTTGGATTGAGTCCAGTACGGGCATTCTCCGAGTGTCGGCTCTCCTTTTAAGCTGAGAGTGTGAAACCTCGTCACAATCGTAACATGCTCACACTCCCTGCATACATTCTTTATGTCTGGCTGCTTACCCCTCGCCATCGGTCTCTGGCTTACGGACGTACACCTTCAGTTCTCCACCGATACGGAAGCCTCCGTCCTGGCGCTTGACATCATATTCGATGAGTCGGTTGGCATCGATGCCGGCTATGATGTGCTTGCGGATATTCTTCTTCACCTCATTGATGATACCCCGCTCGCCCTCACGAACACTCATCCTTGCGCCATCCTTGAAACGGAAGACCTTGATGTCTTTCTTCGTAATCACATAGGTCAAGCCTATCTTCTGAGCATCATAGTCTTCAACGAACTGTGCGTTTTCAACGTGGGTCTCTGGGTCGAGACACTTGGCTACCAACAGAAACCATTTTGCTAATCTCTTCTTCATGATTGTATGGTGATAGATGTTATTCTGATGATGCGCCTCCGAAGATATCCTGCACGCGGCTCTCCATAGAAGCGTTCTGTTCTGCTTTATACTCCTCGAATGTGGCATCCGGTTCTTTCGAGAC
>JBJEAY010000350.1:0-2175 GCA_051869575.1 Prevotella sp.
GGAGAGACTTGTTCTATCCATTGAACTATCAGGGCAATAACAAAACAATAATCGTTTTGCGGCTGCAAAGGTACGACATTTTTATGAAAAGACAAAAATAATTTGGGAATATTTTCTGCCTTACGACAATTTAACATTATTTAAGTGGCAAAGAATAAACTTTTTGGTGACTGAATCGTCATATTAGAGTTATGAAAAGACTAAGTATTATCATTATAGTAATGTTATGCAGCATCTGTATGGCTGCACAAGGATTGGTGAAAGGAAACGTTGCTGACAAGCAGACTGACGAGAGATTGCAGTTTGTGAATGTCACTGTGACTAATGCAGCAACTGGCAAGATGGTGAAAGGCACCATCACCGATGCCGACGGAGCATTTAATATCGAAGGATTGGCCGACGGCAGGTATAACCTCACTGTGTCGTTCGTGGGCTACAAGTCGGTAGGCCGCCAATTTTCCATCAGTAAGGACAAGCGCCAGCAGTCGTTTGCCCTAATCTATCTCGCCGAGGACACCAAGATGCTCAAGGAGGTGGAGGTGACGGGCCAACGCTCGCAACTGAAATTGGAGGTGGACAGAAAGTCATTCAGTGCCGACCAGATTATAGCGGCGGCAGGCGGTTCGGCAAGCGACTTGTTGGAGAACATACCATCCATCGAGGTATCTACCGACGGCGAGATATCGCTCAAGGGAAATTCGAGCGTGGAGGTGTGGATCAACGGTAAGGCGAGCGGTCTCACCTCGGATAATCGTGGCGAGATACTGCAGCAGATACCAGCCGAGAGCATAGAGCGCGTGGAGGTGATAGACAACCCGAGTGCGAAGTTCAGTGCAGAGGGCAGTGCGGGTATCATCAACATCATCCTAAAGCGCGACCGCAAGGCGGGATATTACGGTTCGGTGCGCACGGGCATGAACAGTCGTGGAGGATGGAACGCAGGCGGCAACATCAACTACTCAAGCGGCACGCTCGACGCCTTTGCCAACATCGGTTATCGACGCAGGAAGAGCAAGGGAGGATCGGAGAGCCAGCAGACATACCTCGACTCACAGCGCTATCAGAACTACGAGAGCGAGAACGAGCGTGGCGGCAAGAACCTATTCATGCGTGGTGGACTGACATGGCACGCCACGAAGAAAGACGACATTTCACTGTCGGGAATGGGTATGTTCGGCAAACGCGAGGACTCGTCGTTCACCCCATATCATTATGGATTATTGGGCAATGCCAAGGACGACTACGTGATGTCGCGACTCACGGAGGGTGGTGGCGACATGCGCATGATGAACATCGAGGGAGGATATACCCACAAATTCTCGGACAAGCACAAGATTGACCTCAGCGTGTCGCACAACAGATGGAAGAGCGACGACAATAACTACTATCGCGACTCGACCGACTGGACTGCCGACGACATTCCGACTATTTATTCCTACCAATACCGACCGATGTTCATCAACAACAGGTCGTGGGAGGTGAAATTAGAATATGAAAACCAAATCAACGACAAATGGAAGATTGAGGCGGGATATAACGGCAACTTCAACCACGAGAACACCCCGCAGGAGTCATGGACCGAAGACACCTGGGCAGGAACGAACCCGACGGAGGACAAGGCATACTTCAACCGATTTATATATGACAACAACATACATGCCTTCTACGGTACAGTCACTACGTCTATCGGTAAGCTCGGCATACTCGCCGGACTGAGAGGCGAATACTGGAAGGTGAACACCGAGAGCTATGACTGGGACCAGGAACACGACGCAACGAAAAGGGAAAAACCGTTCAAGAAGGACTACTTTGAACTATTCCCGAGCCTCTTCCTCAACTACCAACTCACCGAGACATCGCAGCTGCAGCTCAACTACACCCGACGACTGCGCCGCCCAGGGGGAGGTGAGCTCAACAGCTTCAAAAACACTCGCGACGCGTCGATGATATCATTCGGTAATCCCGAACTGACCCCGGAGTTCACCAACTCATTCGCCCTCAACTTCCTGAAGACATGGCCAGAGCACACGCTGTCGTTCGGCAGCTACTACCGCCCCACCACGGATGTCATCCAGCGCATATCATGGAACGACAACGGGGTGATGTACTCCACCAACAAGAACGTGGCTAAGAGTCAGAGAGCAGGAGTGGAACTCATACTAAAGGACAAGTTCT
>JBJEAY010000351.1:0-11876 GCA_051869575.1 Prevotella sp.
AGCGGATTTTGCTCCACACTGATAATGCAGAGCTACGACCACATTGCTTTTGCCAATAAAGTCATTGGGGATATTTACACCATAGTCGTACCATTTATCCCAATCGCTTCCTTCTACCAACATGCCTGTAATATCGGTCCATTTTGTAGATGAAGGATTGCCAGTATAATTGTCTGTTATGAGCACTTTGTCTGTAAGGTCAGCATATGGAGAGCCATGATTAGTAAAATAACGCAAGATATATTGGAACTGCAGATATGCCCCCTTTGACTTGGAAAGGTCGATGTTTTTAGAGATTATGTAGCTGTCAGACACCGTAGTTGCCTTTGTGCCGCTATCATATCCAGTAGCCTTGGCCGAACTATAATCGATCACCCATGGCGTTCCCTTTACGGTTTTCACAGTAAACGAACCGAAAGTAGCCACGAATGTCTCATTGATATATTCTCCATTTGCTGCACTCGGGGTATCCGTTCCCCCACCTGGCTGTGGGGTATCTTCATTATCATTAGAACTGCTGCAACTTGCTATTACAAGAATAAAGAGCAGAGCAAAAAGCGAATAATAATATTTTTTCATTGGAATAGAACTTTTATTTAATAAAAACGGCGGCATCCCATTTTCGGGACACCGCCGAACAAATATCATTTAACCGTATTACTCAGCTTTCTTAACACCGAAGCAAACGGCATTCTTACCCTGAGGAGCATCCTTATACGACGTCTTGATGGTAACTACAGTGATTGTGTCACCAACAGCGATTCCATTATCATTGAGGAAATACTGCTTATTCTCGCCAGTCCAGTCACCATATACACCATAGAGATAAACCTTCTCGCCGTTCTCATCCTCGATATACACGTTGCCATACTTGTCGTTGGCAATCTCGGTAATCTTACCAGTGAGGACATACAACTTGTCGTTGTCATCTGCGGCGGCATTGAAGCCAGCGAGCGAGATAGGCTCGGCAGAAGCGCAAAGCTCGTCTATAGTAGCATTGGCCATCTGGGGATTGCCCTTATATTCGGCATGAGGACCTACGATGTTTACAACATCACCTTCCTTTACAGGGAAGTCGCTGTAGTTGGTAGTACCGTAAACATAAACCTCACCAGTATAATCCTGAACGTAGATATTGCCATACTTAGTATTAGCCACATTAGTCACAAGACCTATGATACGATACTGAGCATCTCCCACAGGCTTTGCATTAAACTCGGCACATGTTACAGGAACGATAGCACCCTTCTGCAAGATAGTCATCTGAGATGTGTAATCCTTCTTGCCGTCAGTAGTCTTGAAGATGACAGTAGTGCTACGATCGCCACCATTGTTAGGAGCAGCCTTGAAGATAACCTCAGAGCCACCATTCTTGATAGCTGCAATAGAGAGCCAATCCTTGGCATCCTCCGGTATGTCAACAGTTACGCCATTACCCTTGCAGGTGACGTAAGCAGTAAGCTCACCACCTTCGAGAGGCAGCTCATTGCTTGCAACCTCGCCAACGTATGTTGAGTCAACCTTGATGAGCGACTTGTTGATAGCTACAACCGTAACGTCAACGAGTTCTACTGTAGAACCGTAAGTCAGCTTCGGTCCCTCGACGGTAATCTCGTCACCCACCTCGATACCAAGACTCAGGAAGTTCTTTGTTGCACCATTCTTGTCGAGAGTACCATAGATGTAGATTTCTCCTGTACCATCATTGAGATACCAGTTGCCGTATGTGGTATTCGCTATACCAGTACAAACACCCTTAACACGATAGGTCTTGCTGTCAGGACCTGCGATAACCTCAGCACAAGTGGCTGTTGAAACGGTTGAAAGTCCCTGCATCACATTTATATACTGAGTTGTACCACCCTCAGTCACAAGCTTAATTGTAGTGCTGCGACCATCGAGAGTTTCATCTGCAGTAATTGTAAGCACCTGCCCCTTGTCAGAATAAGATACAGAGTAGTCAAACCAAGGTTCTTTCTTTGGGAATGCACCTACAGTATCCACCTCCCATTTCTGGTTGCAAAACACGTCAATTGATGCCGAGCCACCCTCAACAGGCAAAGCCATATAAGAAGAAGACACCCTAATATCACCAGGATATGTCACGACCTCATCGTCACTACAGCTCGTCAACATGGCAATAGCCATGATGAACATTGGAACGAAATATTTCAGTTTCATATTATTCTATATTATATTAGTTGAAAATATACTTGATACCAACAGAAGCATACCAGCACTGTCCGATGGCGTGATTCTTAATCCATGTCTTGGTATTGCCATTGATAGAGGCAGGAGTAGAATATACGCCATATCCCTGAGCGTCAACGCCCTCATACTTAAGGATGCGTCCGAGGCCGCTGTCTTGGAATGCAGTATTCATAATCTTGGCAACACCCCAACTTGAGTTGAACATGTTGAGCACATTCTTGATGTCGCAGCTGAGCTGGAGAGTGTGCTTGGTCTTGCCAAGTTTCACAGAGAAGTCATGCTTATAACCGAGGTCAACGCGATGAACCCAAGGATTATACACGCTATATGACTCAGCATACTCGCCCTGGTGGCTGCTCAGGTAATCATCCTTGTGTACGAAAGCCATGAAGCGATCAGCATCGTCCTGAGTCTTAAAGCGGAACTCACCGTTCTTCACCTGCTCGTCGGTCGGGATATAGAGAGCGTCGTAGTTGTATCCGTCGCCGTTCATATCGTTGACCATAGCGTATGAGTAGTTATAGCCACCGCGATAAGCCTCGTAGATGATGCTCACGTGGTTGCCGTGCTTGTCATTGTGAGTGGCAGACAGGATGAAACGGTCGGGAGTGATGTTCTCTGCATTGTGGAGGTGCATATTGTTAGGACCTTCCACTGTAGTAACGTAGTTGAGCACGGAAGATGCATTAGAACCAGGCAGACTGGTCATCTCCTTAGCCATTGAGTGAGTATAAGAAGCCATGAGGCTGAGTGTCTCGATAGGACGGGCGTTCAAAGTGAGACTTGCCGACCATCCGTAACCCTTGCTTGTGTTCTCGAGCACATATGCACTCTTCAATGTCTGGAATCCGGCGGGGAAGAGAGCACGGTTGTCTGCACCATTAAGACGTGGGAATCCAGCCATTGAAGGCACAGCCCAGTCTTTCAGGATAGCTGCATTTACAGTCTTGTTGTAGATATACTCAGCAGTTACCGACATCGGGAATGATGTGGGCAGGTTGTAATCGATAGCAAATGAGGTCTTCCATACCTGTGGCATCTTGAACGAACGATCGACACCGCAGATAGAAGAAGGCACTGTACCCTGCTCAGGAGTGATGTTCTCGGGATAACCCATACCAATCAGCTTCTCACGAAGGGCAGCTGCAGTTGCATGACCGTTAGCATCAGTGACGAGACCACCGGCAAACTGGCTCATGTCAGCATTCTTGGCATTGAGCTGAGCCTGATACTGCACCATACCGCCGTTGGTAGGCATATTGGTGAAGAACACGAGGGGCAAACGACCCTGGAAGAGACCCGTACCACCGCGGAATTTCAATGTCTTGTCGCCAAGAACGTCGTATGTGAAACCGATACGAGGCGAGAGAATAACCTTTGTAGAAGGCCACTTACCTGTATCGATATGCTTTCCATAATAGTCGATTTCCTTGATGGCATTGTTGGTCATAAGGTCGCCATTGTCGAAGATGAATGTATCGAAACGGATACCACCTGTAAGCTTCAGACGCTCAGTGGCGTTCCATTCATCCTGAAGGTAGATACCGAGCTTGCCATACTGCACACGTGCTGTAGGATTAGCCTCACCACCATATCCGTAAGTAAGACAAACAACCTGAGGAGCCTCGCCATTGATGAAGTCATCAACGCTATTATAACGATAATATCCTGTTCCGTTACGCATATATGAGTTGTCAGCCATCTGATGCTCAAATCCGATACCGGCCATAAGCTTGTGGTTGCCCATATAATAAGTCACGTCATCCTTCACGTTCCATACCGTGTTGTGAACGGCATTGTTGTATGTGAAGAGCTCATAACCGAGAGCCATATAGTTGTTGATGTCGCCCGAACCGTCGAGAATATCAATGAATGGGAACTCAGATGAATTGGTGCCACGCACCTGATCAAGCTTTGAGTATGTGGCGAGGAACTGGTTGGAGATATTCTCACCGAAACGGCTATTCAAGTCGAAAGAGAACGAGTGAACGATGTTCTCCATTGAGTACATAGAATTAGCGAACGACATTGAATACTGTGACATACGTGCAAAAGCCGAACGAGTGCCACCATCCATAGATGTTGAGTTAGGAGCGTTCCATGCAGTGTTCTTTGTGTGGTTGTAACGCAGTGCCAAGTGATGGTCGTTGGTGATGTTCCAGTCGAGACGTGCAAGAATCTTGTAGTTCTCCTCATCTGCGGGGAAACTGTCCCAAGAACCTGTGTCATATCCATACTTGTTCTTCACATACTCGCTAACTCGCTTAAGGTCAGCAACAGTACACTTTGAGATATAATTGTCAGCATCAGCCACACCATTCTCCGAAGCTCTCCAACGATTGGCGATTGTAGGAGTCTTCACAAGTTCGCCACTGGCAAAGAAGAACAGCTTGTCCTTGATAATCGGTCCACCGAGAGTGAATCCGTATGTAGTCTGACGGTCCTTCTCACGTGCACTTGGAATCTGCTGGTTGTCAACAGCGTCACCACGCAGGTTCTCGTTCTTGTGATAGATATAGGCAGAACCCTTGTATGTGTTAGTACCCGACTTAGTGATGGCATTCACACCACCACCGATGAAGTTTGTCTGACGGACATCAAACGGTGAGATTACCACCTGCATTTCCTCGATAGCATCGATAGAGATAGGATTACCGCCACCTGGAAGGGCATCAGAAAGTCCGAAGTTCTGGTTGAAATCGGCACCATCAACAGTGAAGTTGGCGGTACGTCCGTCAGAGCCCTGGAATGTCATTCCGTTTCCTCCATAAGGAGAGAGACGAGTCATGTCAGTGATTGAACGGCTCACTGTGGGCACAGCAGCCATCTGGGCGCTTGTGATGTTTGTGGTAGCACCCATCTTCTCGATATTGAGCTTTGTGGCCTTACCCTGTACCACAACCTCGCCGAGCACCTGGGTATCCTCGTTCATTGTGGTGTTGAGGTTGTAAGTCTCACCAAGCTGGAGTACTACACCTTTCACCTTCTTGGTCTCATAACCAATGTAGCTGATGGTGACCTCGTAAGGACCGCCAGAACGCATACCATTGATGTTAAACTGACCTTTGGTGTTTGTTACTGCTACGTAGCGTGTTCCTGAAGGAGTGTGGACGGCTTCGACCGTTGCACCGATAACATCCTCGTTATCAGCCTTTACCTTACCAGACATACCTGACGTAGTTACCTGTGCCACTGCTGATGAAATCATCAGCATCATTGCGGCAATCATAACATACAGTTTCTTCTGCATAAAAATAATACCTATTAGTTAAATTTAAGACTTATAGGACAATTTTTGCCCTATATTTTTATTTTTCGCTGCAAAATTAACTAAAAATTTTGAATATCGTGTTACAAAAGTGTTAAAAATGCAGTTTTTATGCAGAAAAATAATATTAATCAGTCTATATAGTTATTTTTTACTTAATTTTCCGCTTTTCAGGAATGATTTATATACCGACATCTTCACCGAGTTGGTGCTATGGTCGAAGAGCAGCGAGGGATTTACCCTGTTGCCCTTGACATGCAGTTCGAAATGCAAGTGGGGCGTAGTGGCACGTCCCGTCTGTCCTGTCAGTGCTATCACCTGTCCAGCCTTTACCTTGTCGCCCACTTGCACGAGATTCTTGGAATTATGGCTATACCATGTCTCAAGACCATTATCATGGCGTATCTTGATGAGATTACCATAGGCGGCATACTTTTGCGACATTATCACCTCACCATCGAAAGCGGCAAGGATATTGTCATTTGGCACAGTCTTGATGTCCACTCCCGTATGCGCTCTTCCTCCTCGCCTTCCGTATGGGCTTATCACCTTTGCCCCTGGCAGGGGATAGAATGCCATCTCTCTGTTGGAGTTCTTACTTTCACCACCTACTACACTCATTTCCACGCTATTCCCTTTTCGCTTGCAGAGAAGAGTGCGTCGGGTGAGTTTATGACTCTTTGGTTGGACGATTATCTCGGGATTAACCTTTCCGCCGTTCACCATTATATAAAAGGTAAGGAATGTGCGTCTGTCTTCACCACCCACGATGGCGATAGTCTGTCCCGCCTTCACCCTGTCGCCCACCTTCACCAGGTTCTCGGCATTGCGGGCATATACGGTCTCCAATCCGTTGTCATGGCGAATCACTATCACATTGCCATGCCCCGAGATATGCTTAGATATACGCACGGTACCGGCAAACATCGCCTTGACAGCATCACCTTTGTCTGTCGTTATCTCCAATTCATTGTTATTCTTCACCACTGCCTTTCCCACTGGCAGAGGAAAGGAGTAGTCGGAAGAACGGAATCCTCCGAAATCTATCGAGAATGCTTCCGCATGATCGAACAAACCAGGTGTAGGAATACTGATTTGCTGCTTCTCAAGAGCAGTAAATTCATCTTTTGTCGCTGATGTCATAATCAATATGCAAGCGGCCAATATAATAAGGTGTCTAAGTTTCATTATTTCGTTTAAATGATGATTATTAATTTACGTTTGGCGGTCTTACATGAAGTAAGACTCTACAGCTGAAGGATGGCGCCTGTGAAGATCCTTCCACTGTTTATCCCCTGCTTTCTTGCCGAGAAATAGTCTTGGTTATCAGCTACAGTGCATATATTGCTCACTTCAACATTCTCTGGCTTCACTCCCATTCTCTCCAACTGCATGCGGTTGCACTCCTTTAGGTCGATATGCCATTTAGTCTGCCATTTGGATATGGAGTCCATGTCAAATCCAGCCGCGGCAAACTCTTGATACACCTCCTGACCAACCTCGAAGTTGTCGAGCGATATTCCCGGTCCAATCACGCAATGCAGACCTTCCGGTTTTGAGTGATAAGTGATTGCCATCGCATGGATGGTCTTTTCGACTATTCTCGCCACCGTGCCTCGCCATCCGGCATGCACCGTTGCCACGGCATGGTGCTCGGGGTCATATATAATAATAGGTATGCAGTCGGCAGTTGAGACTCCGACACATATACCGCTCACGTCGGTCATCACTGCATCCACTCCTTCGAGTATCATCCTGCGGATATTCTGGGGAAGATGAACGAAATCCTCCGCTATCTGCCTCACTGTCGTGCCGTGCGTCTGATGTGGCATCACGAGATGAGCCTCATCTATGCCAAGTTCATCACACAAGAGGCGACGGTTGGCGGCAATGTCGGCAGCATCGTCACCACAATATTCATTGATATTGAACGACGAGTATTCTCCCTTGCTCTTGCCTCCATGACGGGTGGTGGAGAAGAAGATGCCCCCCTCCAAAGCATACCTACTTATCATCATCGTCTCCTTCTTCGTATTCATACTCGAAGTCATCGATGTCCTCAACGTCCTCTATATCATCTACATATTCAATATCCTCGTCCTCACCCTCAGCTGCCATCTCAGCGGCAAAACGCGACATGTCCTTATCCCTGTGCACTATCACGTCCTCTTGGGTTATGCTCTGCAGTTTGTTGCTCTCGCTATTGAGTTCCTGCCAAAGGATGTCTTTCAGTTCGGTAAGGCCCATGTTTGCCACCGACGATATGAACACCACGGGCAGGTCGTCGGGCAATGTCTCACGCAACATCTCTATCAGTTCGTCATCAAGCAAGTCACATTTTGTTACGGCAAGAACCCTGTGCTTGTCAAGCATGTCGGGATTGAAGTTGCGCAGTTCGTTGAGCAGTATCTCATATTCTTTTTTGATATCGTCGGTGTCGCCAGGAACCATAAAGAGCAATAGCGAGTTGCGCTCAATATGTCGCAGGAATCTGAGTCCGAGTCCCTTACCCTCACTTGCACCCTCGATGATTCCGGGGATATCAGCCATCACAAACGACTTGTGGTCGCGATATGCCACAATGCCGAGCGAGGGTTCGAGAGTGGTGAATGGATAGTTGGCTATCTTGGGGCGTGCACTCGACAGAGCCGAGAGCAATGTCGATTTACCGGCATTGGGGAATCCCACCAGACCGACGTCAGCCAGGAGTTTCAGTTCGAGAATGATGGTCATCTCCTGCATCGGCTCTCCCGGTTGGGCATAGCGTGGAGCCTGATTGGTGGCAGAGCGAAACTGGAAGTTGCCAAGTCCTCCGCGTCCGCCCTTCAGCAGCAGCACCTCCTGTCCGTCGTAGGCAACGTCGCAAATATACTTGCCCGTCTCGGCATTATACACCACCGTACCGCAAGGCACATCGATATACACGTCCTTGCCGTCGGTGCCGTGACACTTGTCGCGACCGCCATTGCCGCCATGCTCAGCAAACACATGACGCTCGTATTTCAGGTGGAGCAATGTCCAGTAGTTATGGTTGCCGCGCAGATAGATGCTTCCGCCCTTACCTCCGTCGCCACCATCCGGACCTCCGTTGGGATTATACTTCACATGCCTAAGGTGCATGCTTCCCCTTCCGCCCTTTCCCGAGCGGCAATATATCTTAACGTAATCTACGAAATTGGATTCAGCCATTCCTAATCCCTAATTTCTAATTCCTAATTCCCAATTAATTATGCACCAACGTACCAATATTCTCTCCGTCCATCACCTTCTTGAGGTTGCCCACGATGTCCATGTTGAATACATAGATGGGCAGGTTGTTCTCCTTGCACATGGTTGTTGCTGTGAGGTCCATCACCTTCAGGCCGCGAGTATAAATCTCGTCGTATGTGATGTCGCTGAACTTAGTGGCTGTGGGGTCTTTCTCAGGGTCGGCGGTATAGATACCATCCACACGCGTACCCTTAAGCATCACGTCGGCCTCAATCTCAATACCACGGAGCGACGAACCAGTGTCTGTGGTGAAATACGGACTGCCTGTTCCTGCCGAGAAGATACATACATATCCTGCCTCCATAGCCTCGATAGCCTTCCATTTGGTATAGAACTCGCCAATAGGTTCCATGCGGATGGCTGTCAACACCTTGGTTTTCACACCGATAGCACCAAGAGCCGAACTGAGTGCGAGCGAGTTGATTACAGTGGCACACATACCCATCTGGTCGCCCTTAACACGGTCGAATCCCTTCTGCGAACCGCTCAGTCCACGGAAGATGTTACCGCCTCCGATGACAATACCAATCTGCACACCCATCTCGCTGACCTCCTTTATCTGACGTGCATAATCAGCCAGACGCTCGGGGTCGATACCAAAGTTCTGCTTGCCCATAAGACTCTCGCCACTGAGCTTCAGAAGTATTCTTTTATACCTTGCCATAATAATCCTTTTTAATGCTATTAACGTTAATACAATTTGCAAATTTACGGTTTTTCCGTGGAACAACCAAATAAATTAGCATACTTTAAGTAGTTTTATTCTTTAGGTTTGTCTATCGTCTTGGGGTTATGGTAAAAACGAGTTTGTCCTTTTCCGACATATTTCTCGCCGTCACTACGATGCGCCACAGTCCATCGGGCCACATGGAGCGGAGCATGGGGTCGAGTTGGTCGGAGAGCGATTCTACGGCAACCGAAAACTTCGACTTAGGATAGCGAAGATTGCATGAACCAAGCGAAACCACACCCCTACTCTCGTCGATAACCGGTTGAACTGCAGTGACAAACATCTCGCGAACAGGTTTCTCCACCGACTTAAGAAGATAATCATCTGTTAGGGTGATGATGCCTTTTTTATTGACGGCAACAGTGCGTAGCCATCTCTTAATGCCGGCATCCTGGGGATAACATTCAGTCAAGTCGAGAGTCATTCTACCCTTTGAATAATTGACATTACGTGCTGAATATTGGCGTCCCTCTTTTTGGTCGCGTCCATTCACTTGCGGCAGGTTGTGATAGCCACTTTGCATAGTCCATATAGTGTATCGCTCTTTGCTGAATGTCTTTGACGTATATTCACCCACTCCAGGGTCCACAAGGATTGGATTTCCCGAGTTATATACCACAAAACTGCCCACATCGTTGTGGTTGTGACTCTCGTCGTTATGTCCTCCCTTCATTCCGAGGAACATATTGCCACGTCGTGCCGTCATTATCTGCAGCGAGTGGAGCCATGTGTCGGCGGGATGAGGTTCTTCTGCCTTTTCGTCGAGAAAATCGTCGAGATGACTCAGGAATACGAGTTCACGACCGAGTGTGGGATAGTTGCCACTTTGGTCGTATATATTTGCGGCATCATCAAGGAATCCCTTTTCCACAGCGATATACTTGGCAAACCGGCGCATCACTGGGTCATCAACATACAAGGCAAACGGATACATCACGTTGGGTTGCTGCACAAGACGATTGCCATGACTGTCGGCAAAACTCAGGCAATATCCGTTGGCTACGTATGTGGCATAGCAATAGGCAGCCATCTTCTTCAATGATGCAATATGAGAATTGAATGACGGATGATCCTTAGGCATCATACTTTCACATTCATACAACGAGGCAGCGGCACGGTCCCAATACGTTGGTCCCTCGTCGCATCCACCGTCGTCGGGGTAGCCATCAACAAATGCATCCATGGCTGCGGCTATCTGAGTGAGAGCCTTGTCGCGCCTCGTGCTGTCATGCTCGCAGAAGTTGACGCATGCAATCCAGTTGGAGCATATCCATGGATTCCAGTTCATCGACGCCCGTTTCCACCAGTAGTCGGTCTCCAATGCAGGGATAAGCATTCTTCGTTCAATCTCTGAGTCAATCCTTTGTGACAGCAGTGGCGAGAAACTGTCAATCTGTTGTTGCAGAGCATGTTTTGTCCATGCCATCAGTCCAGCCGTCTCTGCATTAAAGAGATCCACGTTTTGGTCTTCCGCCCTCATCACCTTCGTGCCGTAGTGTGCAGGAATACCCCACCACGTCTCCTCAAGTGTACTCATGATGCCATTTACAATATCGGGCATAAATCTCCCCTTGCCCTCCACCTTCTCGGCAAGAACAAGAGCAGCCAACTGCCTACGCTTGGCGAATGTCCACTGCTCATAGTGGGTGCGGTTGCCGTTGGTCTTGAACTCAGCAAAAAGGGTCGCATTTGGCGACTCCCACCTGCAACCAATATATTTCTCGCCATAGCTCACATAACTGTCGAGAATCCTTTTCCTTATACTGTCGTTGGCGGCATTGGCAATCAATGTCCCAATCACCGCCACAATAATAAGCAGTACTGCTCTTCTCATACTAACAGGTATTCTTATCCGAAATCAGCTCATCCTTTCAATCTTACAGGTATGCTGTTTCGTCTCTTTGTCGTAGTTTATCCCCACGAGCAGTATATCTCCTGTGTATTCGGCCAACTTTGCAGGATATTCCTTGCGCTTAATCTGGTCGATGGCGGTGTCGGCGGAGTGATTGAACTTCAGCTCTATGACGAGGGCGGGCTTTGAGACGTTGCGACGCGGTATCATCACAAGGTCGGCATAGCCCTTGCCTGTGGCATACTCGCGATGGATGACATACTCGTTCTTCGCCCATATATAGGCTACGGACAGCACACAGGCAAGCGAGTTCTCGTCGTTGTAGGAGAGGATGCTCGTGTTCTCGTCGTGGGCAAGGTCGATGGCACGTGCCACAGCTTGCTCATTGCCGGATATGGTGGCGGCAAGAAGATTCCTCGACGCAGTAATCGTGTCAGCAAGGCGTGTCCAAGAGGTGTCTTCCACGGCATTCAATAATTCATCCGCAACCTCCTTGTTCGGGATATAACATTCCTGTGCCTCTCCGTCGTATGCTAAGTAACCGA
>JBJEAY010000352.1:0-2168 GCA_051869575.1 Prevotella sp.
GGAGTTAAGGGAGTTAAAGGAGTTAAGGGAGTTAAAGGAGTTAAGGGAGTTAAAGGAGTTAAGGGAGTTAAAGAAGTTAAAGGAGTTAAAGGAGTTAAAGACAAAATATATGACTTCATTCAACGAGATAATTGAAAAAAGCATTATAGACAATTGGGACCTCGACGCCCTGACTGATTATAAAGGCATAACCTTGCAATACCACGATGTGGCACGCAAGATAGAGAAGCTGCATATCATGTTCGAGAACTCGGGAGTGGAGCGCGGCGACAAGATTGCGCTCTGCGGGCGCAACTCCGCCCATTGGGCAGTGGCATTCCTCGCCACCCTAACCTACGGAGCCGTGGCAGTGCCCATATTGCATGAGTTCACACCCGAACAGATACACAACATCGTCAACCACAGCGAGGCGAAGATTCTCTTCGTGGGCGACATCGTCGGCACTCAGGTGGACGCCACCAAGATGCCTTCGCTCGAAGGAATAATCAATATCCCCGACTATTCGCTCGCCCTCTCGCGCACCGACAAGCTCACCTATGCCCGCGAGCACCTCAACGAGCTCTACGGGCGCAAGTTCCCCAAGTATTTCCGCCGCGAGCATGTGCACTACTATCATGAGCAGCGTGCCGACGAACTCGCCCTCATCAACTACACCAGCGGCACCACGGGCTTCTCCAAGGGCGTCATGATTCCCTATCGCGCCCTGTGGGGCAACTACGACTTCGCCGTGCATGTGCTTGGCAAGGCCATCCACCGTGGCGACCGTGTCATCAGCATCCTGCCCATGGCTCACATGTACGGCATGGCATTCGAGTTTATCTTCGAGTTCCTCCACGGCTGCCATATCTACTATCTCACGCGCATCCCCTCGCCTGCCATCATCGCACAGGCATTCTCCGACGTGCGCCCGCAGATTATCATCGCCGTACCGCTCGTCATCGAGAAGATCATACGCAAGAAGGTGTTCCCCAAACTGCAGACAGGCACCGTGCGTCTGCTGCGCAATCTGCCCATCATCAACAAGAAGGTGGAGGAAAAGATTTGCGAACAGGTGAAGCAGGCCTTCGGCGGACGTTTCTACGAGATCATCATCGGCGGAGCGGCATTCAATCAAGAGGTGGAGCAGTTCCTCCATCGCATCAACTTCCCCTACACCGTGGGCTACGGTGCCACAGAGTGCGCCCCCATCATCTGCTATTCCGACTACCAGTCGTTCGTGCCCGGTTCATGCGGTCGTGCCGTCATCCACATGGAGGTGAAGATCGACAGTCCCGACCCAGCCAACGTGCCAGGCGAGATTCTCGCCCGCGGCACCAATGTTATGCTCGGCTACTACAAGAACGAGGAAGCCACCCGCCAGACCATCGACAACGAGGGATGGTATCACACGGGCGACCTCGGCACGATGGATGCCTACGGCAACGTCTTCATCAAGGGACGCTCAAAGAACATGCTCCTCGGCCCCAGCGGACAGAACATCTATCCCGAGGAGATTGAGGACAAGCTCAACTCCATGCCCCTCGTTGTGGAGAGCGTGGTGGTGCAGCGCGACACCAAACTCGTGGGTCTCGTCTATCCCGACTATGAGGAAGCCAAGAACCAGGGGCTCGCCCAAAGCGGCATCGAGGCTCAGATGCAGCAGAACCTGCAGGACCTCAACCTCGTGCAACCCGCCTACTGCAAGCTCGCTGCAATCGAGATTCAAGACAAGGAATTCGAGAAGACCCCCAAGAAGAGTATCAAGAGATATATGTATAAATAAAAAAGAAAAAGCCCCAAGACACGCAGATGCCTTGGGGACTCTTTTTCTTGCGGAGAGTGAGGGATTCAAACCCCCGATACCCGGAAAGGGTATACCGGATTTCGAGTCCAGCGCATTCGGTCACTCTGCCAACTCTCCTTTTGCGGCTGCAAAGGTAATCATTTTATTGGAAACAACAAAAAGAATTTGCATTTTTAACATAAATGAACATTATAGACATCATATTTCTTGCCATAGCATTGGCAATGGACTGCTTCACGGTGTCAATCGTGAGCGGAGTGATCACAGGCAAGTGGACTGCGGCACCCATGCTGCGCATGAGTTTTCTTTTCGGACTGTTCCAGGCTCTCATGCCGCTCATAGGCTGGCTTGGCATCTCGTTTTTCAGTGCCTATCTTGAGTCGGT
>JBJEAY010000353.1:0-11859 GCA_051869575.1 Prevotella sp.
CGCTGAAGAATTACCTTGAAACCCCTCTTGAGGGCAGGAAGTATATAGCCCATTGCTATGAGGACATGGAGCGAAAGGATTTATATACAGAGCTGAACGAAGCTGCCAACAAAGACGAGAACATCACCGTGCTAATCGGTCCGGAAGGCGACTTTGCGATTGACGAGGTGGAAATGGCTATTGAGATGGGGTGGACACCAGTGAGCCTCGGTCAGAGTAGATTGCGCACCGAGACAGCCGCCTTGTCGGCAATCATGATGATGAGATTGGCAAACAGAAAATGAGACGTAAGAAAATAATATATTTGGTAGGTGTCGTTGTCGTGTTAGTGACTACGGCGATAGTTGTGTTGCTGTCACGTGGCGGCAATGGATATATGAATGTTATCCCATCGAGAGTGAAGGCTCTTGTGGCTGTTGAGCTCTCCAAGATAGGGGTGGGGGATGTGCCTGGCGTTGACTTCAGTCGAAAGGCATATCTGTTTGAGACTGCCGACGGTTCGTTGGGTCTCGTGGCTGCTGTGGATAACAAGAGCGATGTGGAGTCATTCTTAGAGTCGATGCAGAAATCAGGCAAAGCCACTAAGCCCGTAGAGCGCAAGGGATACTTGTTTACTGTCATCAACGATAACTTTGTCGTGGGACTGTCTTCTTCAGCAGTGCTCGTAATGGGTCCTGCCGTGGCAGACGAACAAGCGTCTATCCAGCGAAAGATGGTGAAGTATCTGTCTTCCGACGAAGATGCCGTTAGTGAATCTCCGCTATTCCGCCAGCTATCTACATTGGATGGTCCTGTCACCATTGTCGCACAAGCCGACGCACTCCCCGAGAAGTTTGTCATGCCATTGACACTCGGAGCACCCCGTGGCACCAAAGCCGACGAGTTGCTTCTGTCTGCCACAATGGATATCAACGGAGAATGTCTCACCCTGAAGTGTCGCACCTTCTCGCTCGACGACAAGATAAACAATGCCCTTAAGGCTTCACATTCCAAACAGCGACCTATTTCAGACAAGTATCTTGCCACTATCTCAGCCGACAATCTGCTCACCGTGGCATGCAATGCCAAGGGCACCGACTTTGTCGAGTTGCTTCGCTCCAACGAGTCGCTTCGCACTATGCTCATAGGTATCAACACTGCCATCGACATCGACAAGATGTTGCGTGGAGTGGATGGCGATCTCATAATAAGTCTGCCATCATTGGGTGACAACCTCAATATCACCTTGTTGGCTGATGCCTCAGACGTATCATGGATGCAGGATGTGGATTATTGGAAGAAGTCGTGTCCGGCTGGAACTCAGATAGAGTCATGCGGTCGAGACAGCTATAGGCTCAAGGGCACAGACTTCGACGCTTGCTTTGGAGTGAAGGACGGCAAGTTGCTATATGTAGCACCATCGACAGAGACGGTGGCTAATATAGGCAGCAAGGCTTCGCACCCGTTGTCGCCTGCAGTGGTTGACCAGGTCAAGGGTAGTCGTTTTGCGGCGGTTCTCAGTCTGTCTTCAGCTACAAGACAGAAGCCCGAACTCTCAGTGGTATCGTCCTTCCTGCCCAATCTGAAGACAATTGTGCTGAAGATAGAATAAGATGTAATAATACTATTTTTATATATACAATGGATAAGATTATATTCAGGAATGTGCTTCCTACGGTATTTGCCAATCGTGACGATCTCCATTCAGAGATATGGAAAAGTGATGTCACCCTTGAGCGTGGACACCTCTATTTGGTGGAAGCTGCCAGCGGACAGGGGAAAAGTACTTTCTGCAGTTATGTGGTGGGATATCGCAATGACTATACCGGAGAAGTGCTCTTCGACGATGTTGACATTTCCTCGCTGAAGGTGAATCAATGGGTGGATATCCGCAAGAACCACATCAGTCATCTCTTTCAGGAATTGCGTCTCTTTCCCGAACTCACGGCAATGGAAAACGTGGAGATAAAGAACAAACTCACGGGTTTCAAGACAAGACAACAGATCGACCAGTGGTTTGAGATGTTGGGCATTGCCGACAAGAAGAATGCCAAGATCGGTTGCATGTCGTTTGGACAGCAGCAGCGAGTGGCACTCATCCGTGCCCTTGTCCAGCCATTCGACTTTCTACTCGCCGACGAGCCTATCAGTCACCTCGACGACGAGAACTCGCGCATTATGGGCGAGATAATGATGACCGAGGCCAAGAGCCAAGGTGCAGGAGTGATAGTGACGAGTATAGGAAAACATATTGACCTAAACTACGAAAGGACATTGAAATTATGAATCTCGTATGGAAACTACTGCGTCAGCACGTCAGTGTGCCGCAGTTCATAGGCTTTTTCTTTGCCAACCTTTGTGGTATGCTCATCGTGTTGTTGGGATTTCAGTTCTATCGCGATGTACTGCCCGTGTTCACCCAGGGCGACTCGTTCATGGGTGCCGAATATATCATTGTGAGCAAGAAGATTACTGCAGGCAACACCCTCTCGGGTCGAAGCAACTCGTTCACTGCCTCTGATATAGATGATATTCAGGGCCAGGATTTTGCACGCAAGGTGGGCAAGTTTACATCCACCGAATACAAGGTTGACGCCCGAATGGGAATCAATGGCACCCCGGTGCTCTCCTCCGAACTCTTCTTCGAGAGCGTGCCCGACAATTTCGTTGATGTGTCGCTCGACAAATGGCAATGGAAGGAAGGCGACCCCTCCGTCCCCATCATCTTGCCAAGGTCGTATATCGCGATGTATAACTTCGGTTTTGCCCACAACCACTCTCTACCCAAAATCAGTGACGGACTTGTGGGTATGATCGACTTCAAGATATTCATCCATGGCAACGGACGTCAGGACGAATACAAGGGCAAGGTGATAGGTTTCTCGTCGCGACTCAATTCCATCCTCGTGCCGCAGAGCTTTATGGAGTGGAGCAACAGCACCTATGCGCCCGACTCCAAGAGCGACCCCACACGACTTATCGTAGAGGTGGCTAATCCAGCCGACGAGCATATAGCACAATATATCGAGGACAACGGATTTGACACCGAGAACAACAATCTCGATGCCGAGAAGACAACATATTTCCTCAAACTCGTTGTCACTCTCGTGATGGCGATAGGCGGCGTAATCTCAGTGTTGAGTTTCTATATCCTGATGTTGAGCATCTACCTGCTCGTTCAGAAGAACGCATCAAAGCTCCAGAACCTGCTGCTCATAGGCTATAGCCCAACGCTGGTGGCAATGCCCTATCAGTTGCTCACCATCGGTCTCAATCTTGTAGTGCTGCTCATAGCCTTGGTTGTGCTTTCACTGCTTAGGGGCTATTACATGGAAGTGATAGAGACTCTATTCCCCGACATCGACGAGGGCAATATCCTGCCCTCAGTGGCAGTGGGCTTATGTCTCTTTGCCTTGATATCAGTGGTTAATGTCATTGCCGTACGTCGCAAGGTCATGAGTATATGGCGAAAAAAATAACTTATATGAAGAAGATAATATTTAGCTTGTTTCTGACTTTGAGTGCAGTGTCGCTCACTGCAGCAGATATGAAGGACGTGTTCTCGGCAATGCCCGATTCCGTTCTTCCCACTCTCACCCGCAACAACCGCCTCGACATGATTGATTTCGTGTCGTCGGGTATGAAGGCAGAGGTGAACGATGTCTTCAACGAGAAATCCACTCTCGACACCCTCACTGCCGACTATCTGCATATCACCCTGAGCGAAGCTGTGAAGGTGGAGATGAAACTCCTGCCCTCGTCGCGCCAATTGGTGGATTCTGCCGAACAGGTAGTGTGTATGGTTATGACCTACGGCACAAAGCCCATCGAGAGTAAGGTGCAACTGTTCACATCCAAATGGACTCCCTTGTCATCTCCCATTCCGTCATGCGGCAGTCAGACGGCAACACTTTCCATTGCGTCCGACACACTGTCTCTTGAAGTTAGCTCACGAAACGAGGAAAACAAGGAAGAAAAACACTTAACAACACTTAAATGGAATGGTGTTAAGTTTAATAAAGATTAATTAATTGAAAATTTAGACTCAAAAATAATATAATTTTGAAAAAAACGTGTAAATTTGCATCGTGTTTTTCATGGTATTAGATTATTAAGGTTAATAAAAGACGGCAGATCGAGAGATTAGCCGTTTTTTTTGTGTCTTATTTGCTTTATATGCCTTATTTGTCTTATTTGAAATAAGGATTGCATTGCACCTCGTCGCCAAGTGTAGTCTGCGGACCGTGTCCTGGCAGTATTGTTGTGTCGAGTGGCATGTGTTTTGACAATGATTGCAGACTGACGATGATGTCGTCATAGTTGCCCAATTCAAAATCTGTTCTTCCTATGCTCATACGGAAAAGAGTGTCGCCACTGAATGCGATGTTCTCCTCCTTGCAATAGAAAAACACCGAGCCGGGGGTGTGTCCGGGAGTGGGGATGATAGTGAATCTATGCGAACCAAATTCAATCACATCGTCGTCGCTTAGATACTTGCCCACAGGTGGCATCTCATATCCTAAAGACTGTCCGCAGAAGGTGAGGCACTGCTCGTTGAGCTTGCCTTGCAGATATTCATCCTTTGCCGACACCTCGGGACGCAGGCCATATTTCTCATAAATGGTGTTGTCGCCAAAATGATGATCCACATGCCCATGTGTGGCAATGAGATGCTTAAGTCTTATACCCTCTTTCTCAACATAATCCACTATTGCAGTGCGCTCCTCGGCAAAGAAGGCACCACAGTCAATAATTACTCCCTCATTGCTTTCGTCGCTCACCACGAAGCAATTCTCCTGAAAGGGATTGCAAACAAATCGTTGTATCTTCAAACTCATATCGGTAGATAAATTACGTATTTCTCCTTAAACCATTCCTCGTCAAACCACTGTGATATCTCGCTCACCTCGGCATACTTGCGGAATGGTTGTATCTCGCCCTCCACATTGCCGCCCTTAAGGCAGATAATGCCGTTGGGCAGGGCGTTGCGCTGTTTGGAGGAGATGTTCTTTCTCACAATGCGCTCAAGGTCGGGTAGGGGCATGACGGCACGACTCACCACAAAGTCATACTTGCCTTTCTCCTCCTCTCCGCGCTTGTGCTCAGGCTGGCAGTTCTTCAGTCCGATGGCATTAGCCACCTCGGTTGCCACGCGTATTTTCTTACCTGTTCCGTCGATGAGACGGAAGTGGCAGTTGGGGAACAAGATTGCCAATGGCACACCCGGGAATCCGCCTCCAGTGCCGAAATCGAGAATCTCGGAGCCGTCCTTAAACCTAATCGTCTTGGCAATAGCCAATGAGTGGAGCACATGATGCTCATACAGGTTGTCGATGTCCTTGCGTGATATCACGTTTATCTTGCTGTTCCAGTCTTGATAGAGGTCGTAGAGAGCCTCGAATTGGCGGCGTTGCTCGTCGGAGATGTCGCCAAAGTATTTGGTGATGATGTCTATGTTCATTATTCTTTTTCTTTATTTTTCTTCATTATCGGTTCGAGTGTCGAGTAGCTGAGTGTAAGTTCGATACGTCCCAAGGCGTAGGGTGCTATCTCGTAGGGGTTGTAGATGAATGTCACTCCGTCTTTGCCAAGCACGAAGTTGCTCGACGGATACATCTCCATCGAGAAGAGATACCCCTTGTCGTGCAGTTCGTTGATGTCCTTGCAGTCGGCCTTCTCCAAGAGAGCCTTCTGTAGCAGTTCGTTGAGTCTCATCTGATATCCCGTCACCATCACGTCGTCAAGGGTGATGGTCTTGCCCGTGGTCTTGTCGAAGTTGAGGGTCAGCAACTGTTCCAGTCCGTGTGCTCCTCCTGTGAAGTTATACATATTTATATAATATGTCACTATGCCCTCCTTGCCGTCCTCAGTGCGCGTGTTGATGATGGCTTCATGTTGGTATATGGGCATTTTGTCGATGTCGCGCTTGTCCTCCTCGTACAGGGGCAGCATGTCGTTGATGTAGGTGTGCGAGTTTTCGTTGACAAACGAATCCACAGCCGCTTTCAAGTCAACATTGTGCAGGTTGAATATTTTGGCGGTGATGGCGTCGTTCACAATTTTTCTCATATCCTCACTGCCCCCCTTCGCGTATTTCACGTCGAGCTTCATGTCATACACCGGCGAATTGGTGTCGGAGCACAGAGCCACCTTTTTGTCCACCTTGATGGATTCGAAGGAGAGTTGCTCGGGAGCCGACATTCCGGCGCATCCTGTCATGGCGCAAGCCGCAGTTATCAGTAATGATGTAATTTTCCTCATAATGATTCCAAATTTTTCGGCAAAGATAACATAAATCATTGACAAGACAAAATAAATTAAGAATTATTCAAGTATTCTTGATTATTTGCAGATTATTTTGTAATTTTGCACCCGAATTTAAGAATATACAATTTTTTAAGGTAAAAAGATGAGTAGATTTAAGGCAGCCCTATTCGACCTCGACGGGGTGGTGTTCGACACCGAACCCCAATATACCGAGTTCTGGGGCGCACAGTGTAGGGAGTTCCATCCCGAGCATCCAGGATTGGAGCATGAAATCAAGGGACAGACGCTCGTGCAGATATTCGACCGTCATTTCAGTGGCGAGCTTGCATATAGTCAGGAAATCATAACCAAGCGTCTAAACGAGTTTGAACAGACGATGCGCTTCGACTATGTCGAGGGCTTCGAGGCTTTCGTGGGCGAGTTGCGCTCACGTGGGGTGAAGACTGCGGTTGTCACCAGTTCTAATCTTGCCAAGATGCAGAGCGTATATGAGCGCAGGAGCGAATTCCGCCAGTTGTTCGACGCCATCCTCACAAGCGAGGATTTCGAGCGCAGCAAGCCCGATCCCGACTGCTATCTCAAGGCAGCCGCACGAATAGGGGCGTCAATCGACGAGTGTATAGTGTTTGAAGACAGTTTCAACGGACTGAAATCGGGTCGTGCTGCCGGTATGAAGGTTGTGGGTCTTGCCACTACCAACAGTGCCGAGAGCATTGCTCCTTATTCAGATGTTGTAATATCCAATTATATAGATTTTGATCCATGGCAGGTTATTTGATTAGCGACACGCGCAAGGTGACTACACACCGATTTATTGAGATGAAGCAGAAGCACGAGAAGATCTCGATGCTCACTTCGTATGACTACACCACAGCCGGTATTGTAGATAGGGCTGGCATCGACGGAATCCTCGTGGGCGACTCCGCCTCCAATGTGATGGCAGGTAATGGTACAACATTGCCCATCACCATCGACCAGATGATATATCACGCGCGCTCGGTGGTGAGGGCTGTGGGACGCGCCCTTGTCGTATGCGACATGCCCTTCGGCAGTTATCAGGTAGATCCCGTGGATGGTGTGCGCAATGCCATCCGCATCATGAAGGAAAGCGGTTGCGACGCCCTCAAACTTGAGGGAGGAGTAGAGATATTGGACACAGTGAGACGCATCCTTGATGCCGGCATTCCCGTGATGGGGCATCTCGGACTCACTCCGCAGAGCATCAACAAGTTTGGCACCTATGCCGTGCGTGCCAAGGAAGAGGCTGAGGCAGCCAAACTGATGAGCGATGCCAAGGCTCTTGCTGAGGCGGGATGCTTTGCCGTGGTGCTTGAGAAAGTGCCCGCGAAGTTGGCGACAGAGGTGTCGGCAGCCATCTCCGTACCCACCATCGGTATTGGAGCCGGCAATGGCACAGATGGTCAGATACTCGTCATCGACGACATGTTGGGCAAAACCAACGGATTCAGTCCCCGTTTTCTGCGTCGCTATGCCGACCTCAACACCATCATGACCGATGCCATAGGTCATTACGTTGAGGATGTGAAGAACTGTGATTTCCCCAACGACAAGGAGTCATACTAATATATAAATATGAATACTCAGAACACACAAATACATATCAGTCAGTGGCAGCGTGGATTTTGGTTTCTTGCGATAGCCAATTTTCTTGTTGCCATGTCGGTGTATGTGCTTGTTCCGGTGTTGCCCTTGTGGCTTATCTCCGGTGAGGGATTCAGTGCCCGCGATGCCGGTTTGGCGATGGGAGCCTTCGGTGTCGGCATGTTTGCCCTTGGTGGTTTTTGTTCCTATTTGGTGCAACGCTATCGACGCAACAGGATATGTATGGATGCCATCATATTGATGGTGATATGTATCGCCCTTCTCTACTATTTCTTCCGCCATGAGTTTGGGGCGGTGGAGCGATGGTGGATATTTGCCCAGCGCGTTCTCTTCGGTGCAGTATATGGACTGGCGGAGATGGTGTTGGCAAGTACACTTGTCATCGACAAGTGCTCGTCGTCGATGCGCACCGAGGCCAATCACAGCACGGCGTGGTTCTCGCGCTTTGCCGTGGCACTCGGTCCTATGGTCGGTCTCATTGTATATCAACTCACGGGCAGTTTCTGGCGTGTCATCCTCGTTTCCGATGTGTGCGTCATCATATCCCTGCTGCTCATCCGTGCCGTCAAGTTTCCATTCCGCGCCCCCGAGGAGAACACCCATGTGTTCAGCCTCGACCGCTTCTTCCTAACGCAAGGCACACCGCTCTTCATCAACATCGTCCTCATCATGCTCCCTGTCGGCATGCTCTTTTCGCTTGCCTTGCCGTGGCTATTCTATGCCATGATGATGGTGGGATTTGTCCTCGCATTGCTCTCGCAGCGTTTCGTGTTCCAGAATGCCGAGTTGAAGAGTGAGGTAGTCAGTGGCATGATAATGATTATTGCAGCCATGCAGATGATGCATGTGTATAGTCTCGACAAGGTGATATTTATAGCCCCCACGATGATAGGTCTTGCCATAGGCATCATCGGTTCGCGCTTCCTGCTGTTTTTCATTAAGCTAAGCCGCCATTGCCAGCGAGGCACGTCATCGAGCACGTTCCTTCTTGGATGGGAGTCGGCGATAGCCATCGGTATCGGAGTGGGATATTTTGCTTTTAGTGGCAATGCCGACCGCCTGTTGGTGGTGGCAGAGATTATCTCGGTGCTGGCAGCAGCTATCTACTTGGGATTCACCCATCGTTGGTTTCTTAATCATAAGAACAGATGAAACATATGGATAATCACGTTTCGCAAGACATTGCAGCCCTTTTGCGCTCCTATGCCGCCCGCTATGAGACGGCGGATTTCCTCAATGGCGACCCCAGTTGGTTTATGCATCAGGTGGAGCCTGCCGCCGACCGCATCATGCTTGCCTTTCTTGCCTCTTCGCTGAGCTATGGCAGCAGGAAACAGTTTTTCCCAAAGATACAGTATATGCTTGACTGTTCTCAGGGCAGGGTGGAAGAGTGGGTGAGGAGTGGTGCCTTTGCCTCCGACATCCCCGACGATTCCTCACGTTGTTATTATCGTCTTTACACTTTTGCCAAGATGCATCAGTTTCTTGCCTCCCTTCGTCAGATGCTTGCCGACTACGGTTCACTCACAGAGTTTGTCCGTCAATCCACTCCTGACTGGCATTGCCTGACGGCAGTGTCGGCATTGACGTCATATTTCTCCTCATGTGGCATTGAGGGTATCATCCCCAAGAACACCCAGTCGTCATGCAAGCGAGTGTGTATGTTCATGCGTTGGATGGTGCGCGACGGTTCGCCAGTGGATCTTGGCCTATGGAGCGACATCATCGACCGCCGCACTCTCATCATGCCTATGGACACCCATGTAGTGCAACAATCCATGCGCCTTGGTCTTCTGTCCTCCTCCTCGGCGTCCATGTCGTCAGCTCTCCGCCTCACCTCGGCAATGTCAGATGTTTTCCCCGACGATCCTCTTAAAGGCGATTTCGCCCTCTTTGGATATGGTGTAAACAATAAATAAAAAAATAGCAGCCTTTTTGGGGCTGCTATTTTATTTGAATCATTTCTTTTCCTTGTCGCAAGCTTTCTTGCATCCACTTTCTGCTTTCTTACATTCTGCAGCTTTCTTGCATTTCTCAGACTTCTTGCAACACTCAGTTTTCTTCTTGTCGCAAGCCTTCTTGCACTCTGCTGTCTTCTTGTCGCAAGCCTTCTTACACTCTGCAGCCTTCTTCTGGCAGCACTCTTTCTTGTCGCACTTCTTCTCGCCGTCCTTCTTGACGTCGCTCTGTGCGTTGGCTGCGATGGACATTGTCATCATCACAGCCAAGGATAACATAAACTTCTTCATAATACAAAATTTTAATCTTTTAATCTTTTAATTTTTTATATTCGCCTCTTCCAGTCCGTAGCCATTCTTCTTGTCGATCACCTTCAGATAGAGGGCGAGGAAGAAGGCTGCAATGCCGAAGCAAGCGAAGATAACCAATGGAGTGGTGTAGTTGTAGGGTATGAACTCGGCACCAGCCTCCTTGGCGGCAATGACGGCAGGATTGTCGGCATTCGACGAAGCCAGCACACTACCGATAAGCATAGGCACAAAGCAGAGTCCGATGTTCTGCACCCAGAAGATGAGGCAGTAGGCACTGCCAAGCACCTTCTCGTCGATAATCTTGGGCACGCTGGGCCATAGGGCGGCAGGCACGAGGGCAAACGACACGCCAAGCAGTACGATGGTGGAGTAGGCGATGAGATAACTGTGGGTGGATGGCAGAACAAATGCAAATACGAGGTGACATGCTATCAGAAGGATGGCACCCCAAATGAGCATTGTGGCACCCTTGCCCTTGTGGTCGAGGAACGAACCAAGGAACGGAGTGATGACTGCCGCTCCGATGGGGAACCAACGGAAGATGTTGCTGGCGTCGGACGGAGAGATGCCGTCGAGATTACACTGCAGCATGTTGGCACCATAGCGCTGGAAGGGGAAGATGGCTGAGTAATAGAGCACGCAGAGCAGGGCTACCACCCAGAAGATGCGGCTTGTGAGGATAATCTTGAGGTCGGAAGCCTTGAATTCCTCCTCGCTCTCGCCACTTGCTCCGTCGATACCCATCTGCTTGTCGAGTTTCTTGTCCATGAAGGTGAAGACGGTGAAGGTGATGAGACCTATGAACAGGAGTGCTGTGCAGAAGCCTACAGGACCCGACACACCGCCCATCTTGTCGGCGAGGATGGGGGAGATGGAGAAGATGGCGAAGACACCGATACGGGCGATAGCCATCTCAAGACCCATGGCAAGAGCCATCTCCTTGCCCTTAAACCACTTGGCAATAGCCTTAGAAACAGTTGTTCCTGCCATCTCGCAGCCGCATCCGAAGATCATGAATCCGAAGGAAGCCAACTTTGCTGAGGCTGGCATGGATGTCCACCAAGAGTCGAGCCATGTGGCAAATGCCGAACCTGCGAAGGCATCGCTGATGGCGTAGAACTTGATACATGCTCCGATAAACATCATCGAGGCAGAGAGTTCGCCGGTGAAGCGGATGCCGCACTTGTCGAGAATTACTCCGGCTACGATGAGGAAGCCGAACACATTAAGGATATACTCGCCGGCAGCATACGTGCCGAACACATCAGGACTCCATCCGCGCTCTTTCTCGATGAGCGACTGGAGTGGTGACATCACGTCAACGAACATATATCCGAAGAACATCATTGATGCCACGAGGACAAGGGCAGTCCATCTTGCGGCTGCGCTGTCATTCAGTTTTTTCTGGATTATTTCTGTCATTGCTTTTTTATTGGGGCCCCGCAGCAAAACTGCGGGGAACGGTGGCTAATTATTCATTCTTCACTCTTCATTCTTCATTTCTTGAGCCAGCGGTCGAGCCAACCGAAGAAGGTGCGCTGCCAAAGGATGCCGTTCTGGGGCTTGAGCACCCAGTGGTTTTCGTCGGGATAGATGAGGAGTTCGGCGGGAATGCCCTTCATGCGGGCGGCATTGAAGGCTCCCATGCCCTGGTTGTAGTTAATGCGGTAGTCCACCTCGCCATGGATGCAGCGGATGGGGGTGTCCCATTTATCCACCA
>JBJEAY010000354.1:0-2162 GCA_051869575.1 Prevotella sp.
TACGTTGTTTGCCGACAGCACTATACTCCGGTCAATCTTCATCGCATTTGAAGCTATGGCATTGTTCAGCGAAGCATGTTTCTTGTATTCTGCCCCGGATTTTACCTCTATGATTGTGATGCCGTTTTCATCGGGTATGACAAAATCAAGCTCGAGTTTGCTTTTCTTGTCATAATAGTGGAGAGCCACCTCGTTAGCGGCAAGCGCACATGCCACGAAATTCTCTGTCAGTGCTCCCTCGTTGATGTCAATCTCGCCGTTCATGACGCTGAACTGCATCTTCTTCAGGAGTTGGGAGCACAATAAGCCGGTGTCAACCATATACAACTTATATAACCTTCTGTTCTCCGTAGCCTCGAACGGCAGCTCAAAGGCATTGGTGTTGAAAGAATAATACGCTATACCTGCGTCAATGAGCCATTGTGTCGGGTCTTCGTATTTTCTGAGCGAAGCACCCTTCTCGATGTCAGAAAGGACGAAACGCTTGTCCTGCTTGCCTAATGCCGAGGGCATGGCATCAAACACTCGCTTGACCAATGGTGCCATCTTGCCGGCATAACTGGTGATGTCGGCACGATATGTGGTCATGATTGAGCGTTGCACCTTTACCACTTCGTTGAAATCTGTCTTCGTGACAAAGGTCTGTACGGCTTCCGGCATACCACCGACCACAAGATATTCCCTGTAATAACGGCTAATCTGTTGATGGATGAACTCGGGAACAGGAGAAAGTTGCCTATAACTCTTTTTTATGATTTCAATCACATCGTCCGAAACTCCCTTTGCCCATAAGAATTCCTCGAAGTCCAATGGATATACGTCATACCGTTCTTCATAGCCTACGGGATATGAAGGCACAGGCTTGTAGTTGATGCCAAGGAGAGAACCTGACTCGATATAGTCAAAAAGATGCTCTTCCACAAGAAACTTTATTGCCGTCCTGGCATTTGGACATTCCTGTATCTCGTCAAAAAATACAAGGGTCTTGCCTTCAACAAAAGGTCCAAAACCCATTGCCGAGAGGTTGGTGATTATTGTGCGAGTTGTCAAGTCACCATCAAAAGCCTTTGCCGCCATCGAATGTTTAACAAAGTTCACCTCGATGAGATGGTCATAATGTGCCTTTGAAAACTCCCTAATGGCGGTTGTTTTGCCTACTTGTCTCGCTCCGAATACCAGTGGAGCTTTATAATGTCCTGACTGATACCACTTTTCGAGCCTATCTATTATCTTTCTTTTTAGCATGTTTGCAACTTTTTTCCAGTATTTCGGGTGCAAAGTTACAACTTTTTTCCAATAAATCCAAACATTTTATGCAACTTTTTGCCAATAGGTTTTATTTCGCGTCAAAGTTATGGCATTCACTATGTAAAATGCCAAGCAAAAACCAATCAATCCTCCCTCAGCCAAATCTCCATGAAACGGTCATACACTGAATAGCCTTCCTGGGAGCGATATACAAGTTCCTTGTCAACAAGCGACGTCAGGGCACTGCTCACGGAGCTTGCTGCCTTCAGACTGTATTTCTGGATGAAAGAGCCTTTGTTGGGAGTGGCGGTCTTGCCTTCTCGACCTTTTGTCCATATTAATCTAATCACGTAATTATCGTTACGAACTTTTCGTAATGCAAATATCCGAATAATTTTCCGATTATGCAAGCATTGGGCATAAATATTATCTTTAATTAACCTTTAATATGAATCGCGATGAATTTCGTCGATAACCCTACACCCTACACAAAATGGACATAACTCGCTAATATACAACACATTACCCCAATGTAGGGTGAAGGGTTAGCGGCCAAATTCATCCGCACTCAAGACCCCACTGCTCTCTTGTCTTCCTCGGCAGTTTCTTCACCACGAGGTCATAGCTATGGCGAATGAGCTTCTGGATAAGCTCGTCGGGCAAGAGGCCTTCGAGGTCTATCTGGTTCCAGTGCTTTTTGTTCATGTGCCATGCCCCGGTGATTTCGGGATAGCGGTCACGCAGTTCGAGGGCATAGTCGGGATTGCACTTCAAGACGAACCACTGCGTGTCCTCAAGGTCGATCATTGCAAATATCTTGTCAACAACCCTAAAGGCAAGTGTTGTCTCGTCAAAGGGGAAATACTCCGATGCCGCGGGCAGCAACAGACAATAGTCACGAATAGATTCTACAT
>JBJEAY010000355.1:0-11818 GCA_051869575.1 Prevotella sp.
TATAAGCAAGGGCTAAGTCAGACACTCGAAAAAATATTTGCGGATTTTAGGTTATATATACTTGGCGATGGTGGCGAGGCACACGTCGGCATTAACCGGCTTGGACAGGAAGTCGTCGCAACCAGCGGCGAGAGCCTGCTCGCGGTCGCTCTCGAAGGCATTTGCCGTGAGGGCGATGATGGGCATGTCGGGCATTTCCTTCTTGATTATCTTGGTTGCCTCAAGGCCGTCCATCTCCGGCATTTTGATGTCCATAAGTATGATTTCAAATCCACCTTGGGCTGCATAATCCACAGCCTCCTTACCATTCTTCGCCCTGATGATGTTGTAGTGCTTCTTGAGCAGATAGCTCATCAAGATGAAGTTGCTGTCGTTGTCTTCTGCAATCAAAATTGTCTTCATACGCTATAAATATTTATTTATTGATTATTATTTTTTCCATAATTTGGTCATATCCTCGAGGGTCTTGCCCTTGGTCTCGGGAACAAGACGCCATACAAAGATAGCGGCAATGATACAGATGACTCCATAGAGGCCGTAGGTGAACCAGAAGCCAAGGCTATTGGACATGGGCACGAACGAGGTGGACACTATCCAGTTGAATATCCACTGGAAGGCAACTGCGATTGCCACAGCCTGACCACGGATGGTGTTGGGGAACACCTCGGCGATGAGCACCCAACAGATGGGGCCCCAAGAGAACATGAACGAGGCTGAATACACCATGATGGATATCATGCAGAGCAGTTGGACATTGGGATTGCCGAAGGTGAAAGCCACACCGATGGCTCCTATCGCCATGCCGAGCGAACCGACGATGAGAAGAGGTTTGCGACCGAGCTTCTCAACAGTGAAGATGGCCACACAGGTGAATCCGAGGTTGACGATACCATTAAAGACGGTGAGCATCATCGGATTGTCGAAGCCCATTGCCTCGTAGATACGCGGAGCATAGTAGAGAACGGCATTGATGCCCACTGCCTGCTGGAACACGGAGAGCATGACGCCCACGAAGATACAGAGGAAGCCATAGGTGAGGAGCTTTTCCTTCTTCTCGCTGACAGTGTTCTTTATCTCGTCGAGGATCTCCCTTGCCTTGGTGGCACCGTTGATGCGGGCAAGTACGCGCTCGGCCTTTTCGTCCTGACCGATGAGGGCGAGATAGCGCGGTGTCTCGGGCACGAAACAGATGAGCAGGGCAAAGAGACCCGCGGGCACCATCTCGGAGCCGAACATATATCTCCATCCTGTCTCGATGGCCCAGGCTGCCTCGCCGCCATTGAGAATCTCGTTCATGCCATTGCCTATGCTCTGGATGGCAGGGGCGATGTGGTCGCCGAGGATGAAGAAGTTGACGAAATATACAACCAACTGACCGAAGATGATGGCAAACTGATTCCACGACACGAGCATGCCACGGATGTTGCTGGGGGCAATCTCGCCGATATACATCGGGCATACGGCAGAAGCAAGGCCGACGCCGATACCACCTATCACACGGTAGATATTAAAGACGATGAGCAGGGTGAGGTTGGGCTCGCCCTTTGCCAAAACCATTGTCTCGGGACACATCGAGCCCCACGCCGAGATGAAGAACATCACACCGGCAAAGATGAGCGAGCGCTTGCGGCCCCAATTAGAAGCCAAGAGGCCGGAGATAGCCGAACCAATGATACAGCCTACCAAGGCACTCGAACTGGTGAATCCATGCCAGAAGTCGGTATAGACGAAATCATCGGCACCCATGAAAAATGCCTGCAATCCCTTCTCGGCTCCCGATATCACAGCGGTGTCGTAACCAAACAGAAGACCGCCTAACACGGCGACCATCACAATCGAAATAAGGTAGGCTCTGCTACCCTTGTCTTTTTGTTCCATAATCCTTTTTTAGTAGTAATGTTATTAAATTCGGCACAAAATTACTAAAAATATCTGAAATTACTTGCATAAAAGGAAATATTTAACTAATTTTGTCGCAACATTAGCTAAAACCTACTGTAAACAGAATGAAAAGAAGACTACTAACATGCGCCATCGCAGCGGCTTCGGTGATGGCAGCAGGTGCCCAGACCAACGTCATGGACATCAACACCAAGAAAGCCGGAGCGAAGATTCAGGACACAATGTATGGCCTGTTCTTTGAGGATATTAACTATGCCGCCGACGGAGGTCTGTATGGCGAGCTTGTGAAAAACCGCTCTTTCGAGTTCCCGCAAAGCTATATGGGTTGGCAGGTATTCGGCGACGTGAAGCTGAAGGACGACGGTCCGTTTGAGCGTTGCCCGCACTATGTCGTGCTGAGCGCGCCCAACCATGCAGAGCGCCGCACGGGTATCCAGAACGAGGGATACTTCGGTATCGGAGTCGTGAAGGGCGAGGAATACCGCTTCTCGGTATGGGCAAAGGCTCCCAAGGGCAAGGCCACCATACGCGTGCAGCTCATCGACCAGTATTCAATGGGCGAGCATCAGGAGTTCATCGAGCAGACTCTCGACGTCACTTCTGCCGACTGGAAGAAGTATGAAATTGTGTTGAAGTCGCCCGAGACCCAGAAGAAGGCCAACCTGCGCATCTTCCTCAAGGGTGAGAATCCTGTGTGCCTTGAGCACGTGAGCCTCTTCCCCGTCAACACATTCAAGAACCGCCAGAACGGACTGCGTCGCGACGTGGCACAGGCTCTTGCCGACGTGAAGCCGGGACTGCTGCGTTTCCCCGGTGGATGTATCGTGGAGGGAACCGACCTTGAGACCCGCTACCAGTGGAAGAACACCATCGGTCCGGTGGAGAACCGTCCGCTCAACCAGAACAGATGGGAGCACACCTTCGACTATCGCTACTATCCCGACTACTATCAGAGCTACGGACTGGGATTCTTCGAGTTCTTCCAGTTCTCTGAGGACATCGGTGCAGAGCCTCTGCCTGTGCTCAACGTGGGTATGGCATGCCAGTTCCAGAACTGGGACAAGGAGTGCGCTCACGTGCCTATGGACCAGCTCGACCCGTATATCCAGGACTGCCTCGACCTAATCGAGTTTGCCAATGGCGACGTGAACACGACATGGGGAAAGAAGCGTGCAGAGATGGGACATCCCGAGCCATTCAACATGAAATACATCGGTGTGGGCAACGAGCAGTGGGACACCTTATATTATAAGCGTCTCACTCCGTTCGTAAAGGCCATACGCGCCAAGTATCCCAACATCAAGATTGTGGGCACCAGCGGTCCCGACTCCGAGGGCAAGATGTTTGAGTTAGGATGGCAGGACATGAAGAAGCAGAAGGCTGACTTGGTTGACGAGCATTTCTATCGTCCCGAGAGTTGGTTCCTCAATAGCGGACTGCGCTATGAGAACTACGACCGTAAGGGTCCGAAGGTGTTTGCCGGTGAATATGCATGCCACGGCAAGGGCAAGAAGTGGAACCACTATGAGGCTTCAATCCTCGAGGCTGCCTTCATGACCGACATGGAACGCAACGCCGATGTGGTATATATGACTGCCTACGCTCCGCTGTTGGCTCATGTTGACGGATGGCAGTGGCGTCCCGACCTCGTGTGGTTTGACAACACGGAGATGTTCAAGACTTGCAGCTACTATGTTCAGCAGATGTATGCCCAGAACAAGGGTACCAACGTGCTTAGCTTGACTATGAACAAGAAGCCCGTGGCTGGTCAGGAGGGTCAGAACGGATTGTTCGCCAGTGCCGTGCTTGATGCCAATGCCAACACTGTTATCGTGAAGGTGATCAATACGAGCAAGACCGCACAGAACATCAGTCTCAACCTCGTGGGCATGAAGGGCGAGAAGACGGCCAAGACCATCACGCTCAACCACAACGGTATGGACGACGAGAACTCTATCGAGGCTCCCAACAAGATTGCCCCGGTGGAGGGCAGCGTGAAGTGTGAGGCTGGCAGCAAGAACACCGTGCTCAACGATGTGATTCAGCCAATGACATTCAGGCTATATACCATTGAGAAGTAAAGTATCCATTTAATATAAAAAAGGTGTCAAGTGTAATTACTTGACACCTTTTTTTGTAATAATTCATTGCTTTTATTCACTTTTTTGGGAAAATGTCGGTGGAATTGAGTTTTTTTTTGTAATTTTGTCGCCAAATGTACATTTAGAATTAATATGACCGTAATAGAACTACTCAATAAGAACAAGGACGAGAGACATTTCTCCTTCGAGGTACTGCCCCCACTGAAAGGTACGGGCACCGACAAACTGTTTGCCACAATCGAGAAAATGAAGGAATTCAACCCCTTGTTTATTAACATCACAACGCATCACAGCGAGTTTGTGTATAAGCAGATGGACAATGGACTGCTGCAACGCAACAGGGTGCGCCGACGCCCGGGCACCATAGCCATTGCCGCGGCTATACAAAACAAATTCGGCATACCAGTGCAGCCGCACGTGATATGCAGCGGTGCCACCATAGAGGACATAGAATACGAATTGCTCGACCTGCAATTCCTGGGTATCTGCAATCTCTTGTTGTTGCGTGGCGACAAGGCCAAGGAGGACAGCAGGTTTATCGCCACCCCAGGAGGACATGAGCACACCACCGACCTCATACGTCAGGTGAACCGATTCAACGAGGGATTCTTTGCCGACGGCACTCCAATAAAGTGCCCGGGAGAGAAATTTGACTTCGGTGTGGCGTGTTATCCCGAAAAGCACGACGAGTCGCCCAATCTCGAGATGGACATGCAATATCTCAAGGAGAAGCAGGACTTGGGGGCGGAGTATGCCGTGACACAGTTGTTCTATGACAACACGAAATACTTTGAATTTGTAGAGAAAGCACGCTCGATGGGTATCACCATACCTATCATCCCCGGCATAAAGCCATTTGCCAAGTTGAGCCAACTGACGGTCGTTCCCAAGACGTTCCACTGCGACATACCGCAAGAACTGGCTCTCGAAGCTGTGAAATGCAAGACCGACGAGGAGGCAAAGCAACTCGGCATTGAATGGGCTACGCAGCAGTGCAAGGAACTGTATGCCAAGGGTGTGAACAACATTCACTTCTACACCGTGTCGGCGGTGGATGCAGTGGCGGAAGTGGCGAAGAGACTGTTATAGGATTAAAGAATTGAAATATTAAAATATTAAAAAATTAAAAAATTAAAGAATTGAAATATTGAAGAGGAATGAGGTTATAGGACAGGAAGAGGTGTGGCAGAGACTGATGGAGATGGTAAGGGAAGACCGTCTGCCACATGCCATGATGCTATGCGGCCCGCAAGGCTGCGGCAAGATGGCTATTGCCTTGGCCTTTGCCTCTTATCTGCTCTGCCAAAACCGCGAGGGGCGCAACGAGGCGTGCGGAGAATGCCCGCAATGCAAGATGACCGAGAATTGGGGACATCCCGACCTCATCTTCTCCTACCCCACCATCAAGACCCCTGCGATGGGCACCGAGCACAAACCCGTGAGCGAGGACTTTGCCAAGGAATGGCGCAACATGATATCACGCTCACCGTATTTCAACATCGAGCAGTGGATGAACGAAATTGGCGCTGAAAACCAACAGGCCATCATCACGGCAGGAGAGAGCGACGAACTCAACCGCAAGCTTAGTCTAAAGTCGAGTCAGGGTGGATACAAGGTGTCGATAATCTGGTTGCCCGAGAGGATGAACATCGAGTGCTCAAACAAAATACTCAAACTGATAGAGGAACCGCCCTCGCAAACCATCTTCATCATGGTGAGCGAGGATCCTGACAGGCTCCTTGAGACCATACGAAGCCGTGTGCAGCGAATAGACGTAAAGAAGATAGACGCTGAAAGCATCAGGGACGCTCTCGTAAGCCGATATGGAATAGGAGAGGATGACGCAATGCGACTGGCACGACTTGCCAACGGCGACTGGCTCACGGCTGTAGGCGAACTGTCGGCTGACGGAGAGAACAAGGAATTCCTCGCCGACTTCCAGTCGCTCATGCGCCTTGCATACCAGCGCAACGTGAGGGAGCTGAAGCACTGGAGCGACGACATCAACTCATACGGCAGGGAAAAGCAAAAGAGATTCCTCACTTTCTTCCTGCGACTCACGAGGGAGAGTTTCATGTACAACTTCCAACAACCGGAACTGACGTATATGACTGCCGAAGAGGAAGCCTTCACGTCGAAGTTTGCGAGATTCGTCAACGAGAACAACATCCTGCAGATTAACGACCTCGTCAACAAGGCTATGAGGGATATATCGCAGAATGCCAACGGCAAGATAGTGTTCTTCGACATGGCGCTGCAGATGATTGTGCTGCTCATTCAGAAGTGAAGAGTGAAGAATGAAAATTGTAAATTGATATATATGGACAATAAAAACAAGGATTTCACAATATGCTGCTCCACCGACAGGGGACTATGCCATAGAGCGGTGGGACGACAGGACAAGCAGCTGAACACCTACGACTGGTTGGCAGACGTGCCAGGAAACGCCGACTCCACCGACCTCGTCGAGGTGCAGTTTAAGCATACCCGCAAGGGATATTATCACAATGTCAACAAGCTCGACCTCAAGAAGGGAGACATTGTAGCAGTGGAGGCTAATCCAGGGCATGACATCGGTGTGGTGACACTCACCGGACGATTAGTGAAGTTGCAGATCAAGAAGGCCAACCTCAAGTCGGCCGACGACATCAGGCGCATCTACCGCATTGCCCGTGCCACCGACATGGACAAGTTTCGCGAGGCCAAGAGCAGGGAACACGACACGATGATACAGAGCCGACAGATAGCCAAGGACCTCGGACTGCAGATGAAGATTGGCGACGTGGAATACCAGGGCGACTGCAACAAGGCGATATTCTATTATATCGCCGACGAGCGCGTGGATTTCCGACAGCTCATCAAGGTGCTCGCAGAAACATTCCACGTGAGGATAGAGATGAAGCAGATTGGAGCACGCCAGGAGGCGGGACGAATTGGAGGTACCGGACCTTGCGGGCGAGAGTTGTGTTGCGCCACATGGATGAAGAACTTCGTAAGTGTGAGCACCAATGCCGCCCGATTCCAGGACATCTCGCTCAATCCGCAGAAGTTGGCTGGCATGTGCGCTAAACTGAAATGCTGTCTCAACTACGAGGTGGACGACTATGTGGAGGCAAGCCGGAAGTTGCCGAGCCGCGAGGTAATCCTGCAGACACAGGACGCCGACTTCTATCTCTTCAAATCTGACATTCTTGCAGGACTCGTCACCTACTCCACCGACAAGAATATTGCCGCCAACCTTGTGACCATATCAGCCGAGAGGGCTAAGGACATCATAGAGATGAACCGCCGAGGCGAGAAACCACTGTCGCTGCAGAAGGACGGTGAGGCACACGAGACCAAGAAGCACGTAGATCTGCTTGCAGGTGGCGACATATCACGATTTGACAAAGCAAAGAAGAAGAAAAAGAAGAAGAGCAACAACAACGGCAATAAGCCACGACCCGAGGCTGCACAGAGGCCTCAACACCCGAAGAAACCGAGAAGACCACAGCAAAATGCCCCAGAACAGAATTAAATACATATTAAGCCTTATGATTACGGTTGCCACGACCATGGTGTCGTGCAACCGTAATACGGTTTATGACCACTACGAGCATACGCCATTGACGGGATGGGAGAAGAACGACACACTCATCTTCCACATGCCAGCGTTTGCCGAAGGAGGAGAATTTACTGAAGAACTTGGACTGCGCATCTCTGACAATTATCCCTTCACGTCGGTATGCATCATTGTTGACAACACCATCATACCCAAGGACAACGCTTTAGGGGCAAAGACTGAGAGCGACACCATAACATGCAGCCTGTTTGATTCTGACGGGAGCATCAAGGGCGATGGGGTCAGTCTGTTTCAATACAACTATCATATCAAGGATATCCCAATAGAGAAAGGCGACTCATTGGAAGTGCGCATCAGGCATAATATGAAGCGCGAAATACTGCATGGAATCGCTGACATTGGGATAAAGATCAGTCGTTAATCAGCGGCGTGACATTTCCCTGCTGGCATCGATACGCAAAAAGATGAACAACAGGAAGGTGAAGCCCCACAACGACGAACCTCCATAGCTGAAGAAAGGCAGAGGAATGCCTATCACAGGCGTCAATCCAAGCACCATTCCCACATTGATAAACAGATGGAAGAGGAATATCGACACCACCGAATAGCCATATATGCGACCAAAGCGCATGGGTTGGCGCTCGGCAAGATGGATGAGACGCAGGATGAGGGAGAGAAACAGCAGCAACACCGCCGACGAACCGAGGAATCCCTCCTCCTCGCCCACGGTGCAGAAGATAAAGTCAGTGTCCTGTTCGGGCACAAACTTCAGTTTGGTCTGAGTGCCGTTGAGAAATCCCTTGCCTTCAAGACCGCCCGACCCTATTGCTATCTCACTCTGATGTACATTATATCCCGCACCGGCAAGGTCCTCGTCGAGACCGAGAAGCACATTGATTCTCACCCTCTGGTGCGGCTCCATGACATTGTTGAGTACATAATCTGCCGAATAGAAAAACATCACCGACCCTATGGCAAAAAGCAGGATATAATAATAGTTTTTTATTCTCGACCCCAATCCGTTCCACAATAGCCATAGGAATAAAGCCACGGTGAGGATGATCTGCACCCACACCACATCGAACGGAATGACAAACTCGGAGAACAGCAAGGCAAGAACAGTGATGCCAAGGCTATAGCCAAGAATGAGCCATGCCTCGTGGCGAGCCTTGCAATAGATATAAACCATACCAGCCGTGAATATCTGGACAAGCAACAGAACGACAAACTTGCCCACTGACGTAGGGGTGTCGAACATCATCACGTCCTCAAAACGTATGCCAACGACGAAATAAATAACCATGGCAACGCCGGTGAACAACACGCTGCCCGGCATTCCCTCACGATAGAACATCAGGAAGAAGGAGAGATAGACAAGTGCTGAACCCGTCTCCTTCTGAAGCACAATGAACATCATCGGCACGAGCACCACGGCAAGGGCAGTGGCGAAATGCTTCATATTATGTATCGTAAAGCCATAGACACTCATCACCTTGGCAAGAGCAAGAGCCGTGGCGAATTTGGCAAACTCAGCCGGTTGGAGTCGCAGCGGTCCTAAGACGAGCCACGACCGGGAGCCCTTTATCTGATGGGGATTGAATATCGTGACGAAAAGCAGCAACAACAATACTGCATAAATGATATAGGCAAAGGTGTCGTAAAAACGGGAGTCGAGCATCAACAGCACAAAACCTAAGCACAACGACGTACCTATCCATATTATCTGCATACCCGAGCGGGTGTCGAGACTGAATATGTCGGTGTCGCCATACGAGTAGCTGGCTCCGCAGACGCTTATCCATCCAAACGCCAACAAAGCCACGTATATAGCGACTGTCCACCAGTCGATAGAGCGAAGCACGCTCGGTTGCTTATCTGATTGTCGTACCATAAGAGATATGTCTATGTTGGAATTCGTCGGCTTTCTTCTTCGACTCTTCCGACAGTTTTCCATGAATATACTGTTCCATTATCAATCCGCCGAGGGGCACACCATAGTCGGCTCCCCAGCCTCCGTTTTCCACATACACCGCCACGGCTATCTTGGGATTGTCCATAGGGGCAAAGCCCATGAACACCGAGTGGTCGTGACCGCGGTTCTGCGCCGTACCGGTTTTTCCGCATGCCATGAAGTCATATCGTCCCAAGGCACGGCATGTGCCACCGAGCACCGAGGCTCTCATTCCCTGCACCACATAGTCGTAGGCTTTCTTGGTGGCCTTGGTGTAGTGGCGGCGGGTGTAGGTGGTGTCGAGTGGTTCGCCTTGCACCTTCCTCACCACATGAGGCACATAGAAATATCCGCGATTGGCTATCGTGGCACCGAGGTTGGCTATCTGCAGCGGCGTGGCGTTCACCTCACCCTGGCCGATGGATATACTGATGATGGTGAGTCCGTTCCACGACCGCTTATAGGCCTTGTCGTAGAAGTCGGCATTGGGGATGAGTCCGCGCTTCTCTCCAGGGAGGTCGATACCTAATTTATATCCGAATCCCATGCTCACCATATAGTCGCGCCATGTGTTCATGGCATTCTGCACACTGCCATACTTCGAGCGGTTGCCTATCATATAATATAGTCCCCAACAGAAGAAGGCGTTGCACGAGGTGCTCAATGCAGGCACTATCGACAATGGCGAGGCATGACCATGGCAGCCCACATGCAGTCCGCGGAAATAGAATCCGTGGGAGCAACCGAAGGGAGTTGTTGGCGAGATGATATTCTCAGAGAGGAAGGTAAGGCCTTGGGTGGTCTTGAATGTTGAACCGGGAGGATATTGTCCCATGATACTGCGGTTGAGCAGGGGTTTCGTGGGGTCGGTGCTCAGTCGGCGGTGGTTCTTGCTCCTCGCCCGTCCCACCATTATGCGCGGGTCGTAGTTGGGCGACGACACCATGCACAGCACCTCGCCCGTAGAAGGCTCGATGGCCACAATACTGCCTATCTTGCCCTCCATCAGCCTCTCGCCAAGGGCCTGAAGGTCGTAGTCGATGGAGAGTGTGAGGTTTTTGCCTGGCACGGGGCGCTTGTCGAGAGCTCCGTTCTGATAGCTGCCCTGGATTCGTCCATGGGCGTCGCGCAGCAATATCTGCACTCCCTTCTCGCCACGGAGTTGCTTTTCGTATTTCCTTTCCACACCAAGTTTTCCGATATAGTCTCCCGGCTGATAGTATTCGTCTTCCTCTATGTCGGCAGGCGACACCTCTGCTACATCACCCAACACATGTGCTGCCACGGGATATTGGTATTGACGTATGCTTCGGCGTTGGATATAGATACCAGGGAATCGGAACATCTTCTCGTGGAAAATGCTGAAGTCCTTGTCGGACAACTGGCTCATGAAGAGCTGTTGGGTGAAGCGGGAGTATCCGGGATTCTTTGAGCGGTCCTTGATGGTCTCCATTCGCTTGTCTAATTCCTCCTTGGTGATATTGAGGGCATTGCAGAACTCGAGGGTGTCGAGCCTGTTGCGAGCCTCGTTGACGACTATCATCACGTCGTAAGACGGTTGGTTGAACACGAGCAACTTGCCGTTGCGGTCGGTGATGACACCTCGCGACGGATAGTCGATTTTCTTCAGAAAGGCGTTGGAGTCGGCATTCTTCTTGTAGTCGTCGCTCATAATCTGAAGTGCAAAAAGCCTCAGAATATACACGACAACAATGAATATTGCCACACCGCCAATGACGTATTTTCTGTTCTCTAATCCGTAGTCCTTCACTTTTTCCTGACGCTTTCTATTGTGAATATTATCACCAACGTAATCAGTGTGCTGCCAATAATCTGGGCTATCCACTGAGAAAGATTAAAGAAGTTGAAAGCCTCGAGCGTGAAGAACATCGTGCAGTAGAGCAAGGTGAGGGTTGCGGCATAGAAGCAGAACTTGCCGTAGCCAAGCGACTTGATCGAGGGCGACAAGTTGTCGGCAGCATCGCGCTGCACAAACAGTTCCATGAAATATGGCTGTAAGGCTCCGATGAGCGTGAGCGATGCAGCAGCCACGCCAGGGGTATTGGACAAGACATCCACTGTCAGTCCGAGGGAAAAGCTCCAGAGCAAGGCTCCCCATTTGGGGTAGTTGCGCTCAAGCTTCATTATCATATATATATATATAAGAGGTGTGGCGCATCCAAAAGGTGAATGCGGTTGAACACCAGTGCCTGTGCCGCGCACAGCACCACGAAGGCGCCCAGTTGCTTGAATAGGTCTATCGTCATTCTTTTGCCTTTCTCTCCTTGTCCTTACTGTCTA
>JBJEAY010000356.1:0-11815 GCA_051869575.1 Prevotella sp.
CCACCATCGCGTACATTATATTATATATAGTCCTTCTTTTCATCCTAATCGAACTTTAATCTTTTAATTCTTTAATCTTTTAATTGACTTCGTCGAACGTTGTTTCTTTAAATCCCCGTCGGGGTCGGGTCGGGGTTCATCTTTCCAGAGAGAGCACTGTTGTATGTGCGTGCCACTTCGGGGATATAGAAGTTGAGCCACTGGGCGCATCCGAATACATCATGGTTGAGCTTGTCATACGGCTCAACGTAGTTGCTTCCCTGGTATTTGCGGATGATGGGCAGTCCTAAGCGCTTGTAGTCGTTATACATTACTCCCTCGCCCCATAGTTCGATATACTTCTGGCTCATCAGTTCTATTATGAAACTATCGCTTGTCTCATAAGCATAATACCATTTGTTGCCTTCGTCGAAGCGATAATTATTCATGAAGTTATCGAGCTTGATTAAGCCTGCTATTTCGCCATTAAGATAATACTCACACTCCATGACGATGAAGTACATCTCCTCTACGCGCATAAGTGGGATGTCAACTAACATGCCGGTTTGCTCGTCGTCGATACTGCCTGAACCTGGGCGGAACTTGATGTTGGCAAAGGCTGGCAGACGGCTGAAGTTGGTGTTGGCAGCCTTTGAGCCTGCGCTCTCATCCTTGAGCAGGGTCTGATACTTGTCGGGCACAGTGGTTGCACCGGCATCCTCGGGTGCTATCCATGATGTCTTGCGCCAGTCGCCATCCTGTATGCAGTAATACAGGTCACTGCTAATACAGCGGTATTCGCCTCCGTATGCAGGCAGTGCCCATGTGGGTTCGGATGCAACGTTACCCATGATTGAGTTCCAGTAGTAGGAGTACTGCTCCTGTGATGTGATGCGCATATCCCACACCCATGACTGGTTGGCGGTGTTGAATCCCGTCTTGGTGTCGTGCCACTGCTCCTTGGTCATCGGTTTGTAGCCGGCATTGATGACAGCCTTGGCACATTCCTCGGCTTTCTTGTAGCAGTCTGCTGCCGACGTGATACCAAGGTCGGCATATCCGTCGTTTGCTCCTTCAGCAGCCAACTGCTTGGGCAGGTCGTCGGGATAGCGCTGGAATCGGGTGGCAACGGTGAGCCAGAAGCGGGCCAACAGTCCGTTGACAACGTCGATGTTCACGTCGTTCTTCTCGGCGCGCTCATATCCCGCAAGCAGTTCCTTCGCCTTGCTCAGGTCGCTATATATAAAGCGGTACATCGTGGTGAAGTCGGCACGCGGATTGTTCTTTGCCTGTTCGGCAGTGGTGCTCTCGGTGACGATGGGCACGGTGAGTCCCCAGATGTCCTTGGCCTTAGCGTCGAGTTCGGTGTTGCCTGTGGGCCAGAACTCAAACATCAGCGAGAGGTCCATATATGCCAAGGCGCGATAGGTGTGGGCAATGCCTCGATAGTCGAGCATCGTCTCGGATGTGGCACCCTCTGTGGATTTCATAATCTTGTTGCTCAGGTCGGCAAGATTATAATAGAAGAAATACACGGGGGCTGTGTAGGACGTGAGTCGGGTGGCCGACTCGTAGTATGTCTGATAGTTCCATGTTGAGCCTGTTGTGGGGAATCCGTCGAGCATTGTCTCCTTGACGAGCATATAGCAGGGATAGCCCCAGTCCTGGGTGGCATACCAAGAGGTTACGTCGCTATAGTAGTTGCAATAGGAGATCATCTTCGACTTCAGTCCGCTGACGAGCATACTGAGTGAGGTGCTTGAACTTGCCACCTGGTCGGCGGAAGCTTGCTGTGTGGGAGTCTCCTCGTCGATACAGCCTGTGAGGCTCATTGCCGCTGCCAACGGCAGGATATATAATAATTTCTTTTTCATTGTAATTCCTTTTTTGGGAGTTATTTATGGGAGTTATTTATGGGAGTTATGATGGGGAGTTATGTTTGGGAGTTATGATGGGGAGTTATGTTGGGCCATTACATATCTGCGCAGAGACATTTGGCTCCTTATAACTTCTCCTTATAACTTCTCCTTATAACTTCTCCTTTTAACTTCCCTTTTTAACTTCTCCTTATAACTCCATATTAATAAAAATTTAGAACTTCACGCTAATTGATCCTGTGATTGTTCGTGCCGGGGCATACTTGGTAGCCGAGATTGAACCTGTGGCGTTGATGCGCGGGTCGAGACCCTTGCGCTTGCTCCAGTAGGTGAGGTTCTCGCCCGACACGGCAATGTGCAATCCGCTGAGACCGATGCTGCTCACCCATTTCTTGGGCAGGTCGTAGCCGAGGGTGATGTTCTGCAGCGAGAGCCAGCTTCCGTCGGTGAGGAATCGGTCGGAAGTGTAGTTGGCATACTGGTCGTTGTAGCAGAGGCGAGGTATATTGGATGATGTGTTCTCCGGGCTCCATGCGTTCAGCAAGTCCTGATGCATTGCCATACCCGTAAGACCCGACTGAGGATTCTGCATGAGTTGCATATATGTCCAGTCCATCACCTTGCCGCCAACACTGTAGGCAAATGACACGTTGAGGTCGAAGCCGTAGGCTGATATGCCGGTGTTGAATCCTCCGTAGAAGTCGGGCAGGGCAGTGCCGCAGTCGAAGAAATCCTCGTCGAGCGTGATACTCGTGGGGTCGGTGGTTGTTGTTAGGCTACCGTCTTCGGCATGCTTATACCACATCGACTCTCCGTTCTCGTTCACTCCGGCATACTTGCGCAGGCGCCATGTGTACATTGGCAGTCCCTCGCCATAGAAGTAGCTGCTTGAGGTGTATCCGGGATGTCCGTCGAGAGTGTTGAACTTGTTGCTGTCGTTGAGCTTGAGCACCTCGTTCTTGTAGGCAGTGAGGTTGGCGCCGATGGTCCACTTGAAGTTCTTGGTGACAATCGGGTCGCCGCTAAGTTCGATTTCCACTCCCTTGTTGCTCATGTCGCCCACATTATAATATGATCCCGCATATCCGAGTTCCAGGGGCACCTTCACCCATGAGAGCATGTCGGTGGTCTTGCGGTAGAAATACTCGATGCTACCGCGCAGGCGGCTCTTGAACATCTGGAACTCCACACCCACGTTGATGTTGGTGATGGTCTCCCATGTGATGTTCTCGTTGCCGATCGACGAGAGCGTGAGGGTGATGTCGTTGCCGTCGCCCTTGTTGATATTGTAGAGGTCGGTGTAGAGGAAGTCACCGATGTTGTCGTTTCCGTTCTGTCCGAACGAAGCCTTCAGTTTGAGTTCGTTGAGCCACTTCACATCCTTCATCCATTCTTCCTTGGTGATAATCCATGCACCTCCGAATGAGTAGAAGTTACCCCAACGGTGGTCGGGATGGAAGCGCGACGAGGCGTCACGGCGATATGACACCTGTCCGAAGTACTTGCCGTCGTAGTCATACAGTCCGCGGAATATCCATCCCTCGGTGTTGTAGTCAACCTTATATCCGCCGTTGCTCAGATAGGTGGTGGCACCGTTGAGCTCCTGGTTGCCCCAGTAAGAGAACATGTTCTTGCGGTCGGCATAGAGGTAGTCGGTGTTGCTCTTGTAGCTCTCATGACCGGCGAGCAATGACACGTTGTGCTTGCCGAATTTCTTGTTGTATTTCAACAGTTGCTGATAGTTCTGGGTGAACATCGAACTGTCGTACTTATACACATATCCGTTGGGATAAGACATGTGACCAAAGCCGTAGAAAGGCTGCTGTGTGGAGGTGTATTTCTCCTGATAAGAATAGATGCTGGCATTGATGGTGGCCTTGAGACCGTCCCAGATGTCGAAGTCGGCAAATCCGTTGAGCGAGAAGTTGGTGATGACCCACTTGTTGGTGTTCATGCTGGCCTCGGTGATACCGTTCACCTGTGTCAGATAGGGGCGCACCATGTCGGAACCCATGAGCTGACCGTCGCCGAAGTCGCCCACGATGCCGTTCTCGTTGCGCAGGATGTTGCCCTCGCCGTCGCGCAGATATACAGGATAGATGGGCCCCATCATGATAATCTGGCTGTAGATGTTGTTGGCTCCCGAGTCCTCGGTGTCGCTCACGTCGGCACCATTGTTGGTGGTGGAGCGTGCAAAGCTGACATTGCCGCCCACGTTGAGCCATTTGGTGGCTTGGTAGGTGGCCTTGAGGCGCGAGGTGTATCGCTCGTAGTCGCTGCCCACGGCAATACCGTCGGCATTCAGATAGCCTAATGAGGCAAAGAAAGTGCTGTTGGTGCCTCCGCCGTTGATGCTGAGGTTGTATTCCTGACGGGTGGCGTTGCGGTAGGCCTCGTCAATCCAGTCGTCGGGCATGATGGTATATACCTGTCCGTCGTTATACACACGATTGCCGAGTGTGGCTGAGGGATTGAGCTTGCCGTTGTCGCCCACGAGATATTGTCCTGCGGGCACTGCGTATGGCACATAGCCAAGACCGCCGTTCTGCGACGATGCCGTCAGGGTCTTGTTGGCGTTGGCATGTGCGGAGGCTATCGACTGTCCTTGATTGATGTAGTTATTATATAATGCTTTATAGTTTGTTTCGATATAAAGAGCCGGATTGTCGATGGTTTCATATCTCTTCGACGCACGGCTGCTTGTTCCTACTTTCACATCGAGCGTGATGCTCGTACGGGCCTTTTCGCCCTTCTTTGTTGTGACGATTATTACACCGTTTGCACCACGGGCACCGTAGAGGGCATTCGAGGCAGCATCCTTGAGCACTGTCACCGAAGCCACGTCAGAGGGGTTGATACTGTTCCAGTCGCCGTCGTAGGGCGCACCGTCGAGCACGATGAGCGGAGCCTTGCCGGCATTGATACTGCTGATACCGCGGATGCGGAACTCTGGGGCGGCATCGGGTGCTCCCGAATGAGAGTAGGCCTGAAGTCCTGCCACATTTCCCTGTAGTGCCTCCATCACGTTGGTCACCTGGCGTTGCTCCAGTTTCTTACTGTCAACCACGCCTGCCGAACCAGTGAATGATGATTTTTTCTGTTCTCCAAACGCCACGACCATCACCTCATCGAGCATCTGGTCGTCGTTTTCCAATACAATCTTCATTGAGGCCTGGGGATTCACGCTCTTCGTCTTCATTCCGACGTAGGAGATTATCAGTTTGTCACTTGCTTTCACGCCTTTCAGCGTGAACTTGCCTTCCAAATCTGTCTTTGTGCCATTCTTGCTTCCGCTTATCATGACGGAAGCACCTATCACGGCCTCGTTGTTTTCATCCACGACAACACCTTTGACGTTGAGTGTCTGGGCTATTGCCGCGACGGTGACCATAAATGCTGTCACCAATGTTAATAATCGTCTTCTCATTTGCTTTTTGTTCTTTTTCTCTTATTATTTATAGTTTGTGTAAAAAAGGGAAGTTAAGGGAGGAAGTACCACTCCCTTAACTCCCTGTAATAGAGGGTTATTCAACAGCGGGAGCCTCGTGCTGACCACTACCGTAGCGGTGGTATTCGAACGAGATGCTCTGCTCCTTGATGTAGTGTACAAGCTCAACGCGACCGTCCTTCACAGGAACGTCGGTAGCAATAAACTTGTTGGTAGCCGCTGCGCGCTCGTACATCGCCAATGGGATGTTGGGCGAGCAGGTGCGGATGCGCTCGTAGGATGGCATTGATGCAAGGAATGTGTCGAGGCTCTCCTTCTTCAGTGTGGCTCCGGTAGAGGCGAGGGCAGAGGTGCGGTCGTCTGCGGGGTCGAAACTGATGGTGAGCGGTGTGCCGCATATCTTGGCTGCTAAGGCTATCATCTTAGCCTGCTCGTCGGTGTCGTCCTTCTGCAGACGGAGTGCCATACCGCCCTTGAGAGGCAGATAGCGGAATACGTTCTGCTCGCCGGCGCACTTGTTCCAGTCTCTTGCATGGCGGAACTCGCTCTCCCATGCCTCGGCATAGCTGAGGCGATAGTCGGTCTTCGAGCCTGGCTTGTCGGTGATGATGGTAAACTGTGCGCAGTAGTTGGGACCACCGGCCTTGATGCCACCACCGAATGCCGACAGCTTCATACCGCCGAACGGCTGACGATTGACGATGGCACCAGTGATACCGCGGTTGATATACAAGTTACCTGCCTCGATAGAGTTCTTCCACAGGTCGCGCTCTGCCTCGTCGAGACTCTGAATACCTGATGTCAGTCCGTAGTCAAGACCGTTAACGAGGTCGATGGCCTCCTGCAATGTGTCGAACGGAGCCACTGAGAGCATCGGACCGAAGAGCTCGGTGCGGAACGAATAGTTCTGTGGTTTAACACCTATCTTCACTGTCGGGGCAAGGATATACTTCTTCTTGTCGATGAACTTAGGAGCAACGAGCCACTCCTCACCTGGTTCGAGAGTGTTGAGAGCCTTGAGCAACTTCTCGTTCTCGTTGGTAATCATCGGACCTACGATGTTTCCGGCGTTCCATACGCTTCCCACCTTCATTGATGTAGCGCAGTCCTTCAGCTTAACGCGGAATTCCTCGCTCTCATATACCGAACGCTCAACGAGCAACAGTGAACATGCGGAGCACTTCTGTCCGGCATTACCGAAGGCAGAGGCACAGGCATTCATGATGGCGTGGTCGCGGTCGGCAGAGGCAGTCACAATCATCACGTTCTTACCACCAGTCTCGGCAGAGAGCGGAGTGGTGGGGTTGGCACGTGTGATGGCCTGGGCGGTCTCTGTACCACCGGTGAGGATGATATGCTTGATCTCAGGAGCCGCGGTGAGCTTCTTCAGTGCGTCGCGCTCGGTGATAACCACCTGCAGAGCCTCCTTTGGCACACCGGCATCCCAGAATGCCTTGGCGAAGAGCCATGCTACGGGAGCAGCCACGGTGGCGGGCTTCAAGATACAGGTGTTACCCGATGCCAATGCTGCTACTACACCGCCGCAAGGAATGGCGCACGGGAAGTTCCATGGCGAGATAACCAAGATAGTGCCCTTGGCCTTGATGTCAACGTCCTTGAGGGCATAGAACTTCTTCATCGAAGGAGTATAGAAGCGTGCGTAGTCGATACCCTCGCTCACCTCAACGTCGCCCTCGACAACAGTCTTGCCGGTGATGGCGCACATGCAACCGATGAGGTCGCCACGCATCTCGCCGAGGCGGTTGGCTGCATCGTACATAATCTTGTGACGCTCCTCGATGGTGGTCTTGCGCCATCCCTTCGGGTCTTCGTCAGCTATCTTGATAATCTTCTCAATCTGCTCTACGTTGGCCTTCGACATCTCGCACACCTCAACCTCGTCGTCCTGACAGCGGTCGAAATACTTGGCGCGACTTGCGTTCTCCACAGTCTCGGCACCAATCTGGGTGGGGATGATGTATGGTTTGTCAGCCTTCGATTTCTTCCACTTCTTGAATATCTGGCGCTGCCACTCCTGGTTGCACTCGCGGTCGAAGTCGGTGTCGGGCTCGTTCTTCATCTCATCCATTGGAGGCACGGGCTTGTAGGGCTCCAGGCGGTTCTGCTTGCGATGAGGCTCGTGTGGAATCTTGTCCTTGATGGCGTAAGCATCCTCAAACTGCTTCTTGAGGAAGTCCCAAGCCTCGGTGTTGGGCTTGAGGTTGAACGAGTGGGTGAGGAAGTTGTCGGGTGCGGTGTTCTCGTCCATACGGCGAACGAGGTAAGACACTGCGTTGAGGAAGTGCTCGTCCTTCACCACCGGAGTATAGAGAATCACGTGGTTGCCCAACTTCGACTGTGCTCTCCACACGTGGTCGGCCATACCCTCGAGCATCTCGAAGCAGAAGGTGTCCTTGGGAGTGCCATACTTCTGAGTGAGCAGATATGCGTAAGAGATGGTGTAGAGGTTGTGCGAAGCCATACCGATGTGCAGATACTTCGAGTTCTCGGGCAGCAGTCCGCGCTCGATGATGTGCAGGTAGTTGGCGTCAACGTCGGTCTTGTTCGGACGGACAGGGTTCTCCCATCCGCGCAGAGAGGCGACAACGGTCTCCATATCGAGGTTACAGCCCTTCACGATACGCATCTTGATAGGTGCACCGCCGCGAGAGCAACGCTCCTTGGCAAACTCGAGCAACTCGGTCTGGAATCCCCATGCGTCGGGCAGATAAGACTGCACAACGATACCGGCAGAGTAGGTGAGGAACTCGGGCTTCGACAGCACTTCCTTGAAGAGGCGCATGGTCAGGTGGGCGTCCTTATACTCCTCCATGTCGAGGTTGATAAACTTGGCGCGCTTCTTGCCGTATTCGTCCACGTAGGGATTGTCGATGGCAGCCTGATAGAGCTCTGACATACGGCGTACCAGTTCGGGGAACGACTCCTCGTAGTTGAGGGCGTGGGTCTGGGCATAGATACCCGAAATCTTCACCGAGATATAGTTGATGTCCGGTTCCTTGAGAGCCTCAAGATAGCTGTAGTAGCGCTTGTCGGCCTCTTCGTCACCAAGCACAACCTCACCCAGCAGGTTGACGTTCTGACCAATCTTCTGGTCGAAACGTGTGGCAAGGTGATTTGTGAGGTTAGGACGTGCGGCATCGATGATGACGCGCGAGGTGTCCATGCGCAGGCGCTTCTTGATGATTGGTATGGCGATGGGGTAGAAATAGTGACCGAACGACTGGTACATCTTGAACAGGAAGCGGTCGCGTCCGTTGAGGAACTCGGGCACTCCATATTCGTCGATGAGAGTCTTGATGCGCTTGGCGAGCTTCTTCGGGTCGCGTATCTGCGACGACTCGTCGAGCATCTTCACCAAGAACTTCTTGTCGCTTGGTCTCTGTACCATTGTTGCATACTTGTGCTGCTCTGCACGCTCGGCGGGAGTAATACTCTCCTCGCAGGTGTTATACAGCGTCATCAACCACTCTTCTACTTCTTTTATTGTTGGCTTTTCCATATTATTATCTTTGTTTGTTTAGTGTGAAATTATGTTTAATGTCTTTCGATTGGGTACAATGACCCCATGCCTGACTTCTTTTGGGTGAAGCCAAGTATGTCATAGAGTTACAGACAGAAGGTCTGAACCCGAAACATTAAACGGTCGGACTAAACATGACTGCACGATAGCGGTGCAGTTCGGAAAGAGCCTGAAGCGAATAATTGTCAAAATACATACGTTTCATTGCTGTGTGAAAATTAGTGTTAATATTAAATATTTCGTTGCAAAGGTAAGCATTATATTTGTAACTACCAAACATTTTGGCGTTTTTTTTATGAAAAATCTGTCAAAGTGCTATATTTTTATATTATTGGGAATAAAAAAGCTGCCGTTTTGCGCTTGATTTGCACAAAATGGCAGTTTTGAGCAATATTTGCGCTTATTATATAATAAGGTGTCTATTCCCTATGAGATTGAAAAAAATGCTCTTTTCTTTTGTTGAATCGGATTTTTATACTATCTTTGCGAGCAAAAAGATATAAGTATGATAAACAGAGAACTTTTACAACCGGAATCAATTGTGGTTGTGGGTGGTTCGAACAACTACCACAAGCCAGGAGGTGCCATCGTGAGGAATATTCTGCAGGGTGGCTTTAGCGGTACGTTGCGCATTGTCAATCCCAAGGAGGACGAGGTGCAGGGTATCAAGGTGTTTCACGATGTGAAGGAGTTGCCGCCTACGCAACTCGCCATTCTTGTCATCCCGGCAAAACTGTGTCCCGACACGGTGAGGACGCTTGCAGCGGAGAAGCAGGTGAAGGCATTCATCATCATCTCGGCGGGATTCGGAGAGGAGACCGAGGAGGGGGCGCGATTGGAGGCTGACATTCTCGAAACATGCAGGAAATACGAGGCGTCGTTGATTGGTCCGAATTGTATCGGATTGCTCAACAACCATCATCACAGTGTGTTCACCAAACCCATTCCGCAGCTCAATCCCAAGGGTGTTGACTTTATAAGCGGTTCGGGAGCCACGGCGGTGTTCATCCTTGAGTCGGCGGTGATGAAGGGCTTGCAGTTCAACTCGGTGTGGTCTATCGGCAACGGTAAGCAGATTGGCATCGAGGACGTGTTGCAGTATATGGACGAGAACTTCAATCCCGACACCGACCCTACCATCAAACTGCTGTATGTGGAGAATATCTCCAATCCCGACAAACTGCTCTTCCATGCCAGTTCGCTCATTAGGAAAGGCTGCCGCATAGCAGCCATCAAGAGCGGTTCGAGCGAGAGTGGCAGTAGGGCGGCATCCTCGCATACGGGTGCCATAGCGTCGAGCGACTCTGCCGTTGAGGCCCTCTTCCGCAAAGCGGGAATAGTGAGATGTTTCTCGCGCGAGGAACTGACTACGGTGGGGTGCATATTCTCTTGTCTGCCACCTTTGTCAAATACAGAACTCAGTCGTTTCGCCATCGTCACCCATGCCGGCGGTCCTGGAGTGATGCTCACCGATGCCTTGTCTAAAGGCGGACTGCAAGTGCCGCAGTTTACGGGCGAGGCTGCCGAGGAACTTAAATCCAAACTATTCCCCGGGGCGTCGGTGTCCAATCCCATCGACATACTCGCCACGGGAACGCCCGAGCAACTCGCCACGGCTATCGACTACTGTGAGAACCGCTTCGACGAGGTGGATGCCATCATGGTGATATTCGGCACACCGGGACTGGTGAAACTATTTGAGACATACGATGTGCTGCACAAGAAGATACTGGAATCTAAGAAACCGATATTCCCCATTCTGCCCTCCCTGCATACCGCAGGGCCCGAGGTGGCGGAGTTCCTTAAGAAGGGTCACGTCAACTTCAGCGACGAGGTGACGCTTGCCGTGTCGCTTTCGCGCATCATCTCCACTCCAAGTCCCGCACGTCCCGAGATAGAACTCTTCGGTGTGGATGTGCCACGTATTCGTCAGGTGATATCTGAGATAAAGGAGGATGGATTCGTAGAGCCTTATGTTGTTCGCCAACTCTTCGAGTGTGCCGGCATACCGATGGTGCCCGAGAAGGTGAGCGACGACAAGCAGCAGCTCATCGACTTTGCCAACAAGATTGGTTATCCCGTTGTGGCAAAGGTAGTTGGTCCAATACATAAGAGCGACGTGGGCGGAGTGGCATTGAACATCCGCAGCGAGAAGCACCTCGCCTTGGAGTTTGAGCGCATGATGGAGATTGAGGGTGCCCATGCCGTGATGGTGCAGAAGATGTTGCGCGGCACGGAGCTATTCATCGGAGCCAAATACGAGGAGAAGTTCGGTCATGTCGTTCTCTGCGGCATGGGCGGCATCTTCGTCGAGGTGTTGAAGGATGTGTCGAGCGGCCTTGCCCCCTTGTCCTATCCCGAGGCCTCGTCGATGATTCATTCCCTGCGCGCGTATAAGATAATAAAAGGTACGCGAGGGCAAAAGGGTGTCAACGAAAAGAAATACACCGAGATCATCGTCCGCCTCTCCACTCTCCTCCGTTTTGCCACCGAGATAAAGGAACTCGACATCAACCCCCTCCTCGCCGATGGCGACGATGTGGTCGCAGTGGATGCGAGGATAAGGATAGAAAAATAAGAATGTATATAACAGAAATGGCAGTCATAGCCCAATCAGCTTGACTGCCATTTTTTGTCGATATACATGTTGCATGGCAAGTTACCAGCAAATTACCGGCAAATTAAATTTATGCCCATACAGGAATGTACTTCATATAACGATGAGCTGTATTGGGGTCAAATACCTTTATCAAGTTCTTTTTCAATGCTTCGGTGTTATATGGATATGCTATTTCAAGTTCAGACTCTTTATAACGTTTATGCTGAGGCATACCTGTAAACTCAAGTACATAAGGATCATGAATTATGTCCTCAGGTGTTAGTACTTGATGTCCCTGATTGGCAAGCGAAAGAATTCCCTCTTTGTCCGTACTGAGAGCCAGTCTTTGGAATAATGACGAGTTGATTTGT
>JBJEAY010000357.1:0-11791 GCA_051869575.1 Prevotella sp.
CAACTATCTCGCCGTTCTTGTGATACAGAGACGAACCGTAAGGCACATTCATTGTAGAAAGAACGATATTAGTATTAGGATCTACGAAACGAACCTCACCCAGACGGCTGACTACCATCTCGCACATCTTGCCGTCCTCATCGAACGGAACGGTGCGAAGCTCCTCGAACTCAATCTTACTTGGGTTCTTGGCGAAGATAGCCGCATTGGCAGCTGCGTTGGCAGCCACACCACCGGCGTGGAACGTACGAAGTGTAAGCTGTGTACCAGGCTCACCAATGGCCTGTGCAGCAATCACACCGACAGCCTCTCCCTTCTGCACCATCTTGCGGGTGGCAAGGTTGCGACCGTAGCACTTCATGCAGACACCATGCTTGCTCTCGCAAGTGAGCACCGAACGGATCTCTACGCTCTCGATTGGAGAGTCCTCAATCTCCTGTGCCACCTTCTCGGTGATCTCCTCACCGGCAGCCACAATAAGACGTCCGGTCGTGGGATGTATGATGTCATGCACTGACACACGACCGAGAATACGCTCTGACAAGGTAGAGATAACCTCGTCGCCATTCTTCAAGGCAGTGCATACAAGTCCGCGCAACGTACCACAGTCTTCCTCATTGATAATCACGTCATGTGACACGTCAACGAGACGACGTGTAAGATAACCAGCGTCGGCAGTCTTCATGGCGGTGTCGGCAAGACCCTTACGGGCACCGTGGGTAGAGATAAAGTACTCAAGCACCGACATACCCTCCTTGAAGTTGGACAGAATCGGGTTTTCAATAATCTGTGCACCTTCAGCACCGGCTTTCTGAGGCTTAGCCATAAGACCACGCATACCCGAAAGCTGACGTATCTGGTCCTTAGAACCACGGGCTCCAGAGTCGAGCATCATGAACACGGCGTTGAATCCCTGGTCGGCCTCGGTCATCTCCTTCATCAGCACATTACCCAGGTCGTTGTTGACGTGTGTCCATGTATCAATAACCTGGTTGTAACGCTCGGTGTCGGTGATGAATCCCATATTGTAGTTCTCGGTGATCTGGCGAACTTCCTCATTACCCTTCTCAACAAGCTTTTTCTTCTCCTCGGGGATAATGATATCGTCGAGGTTGAACGAAAGACCTGCAAGATAAGCCATACGATAACCAAGGTTCTTGATACCATCGAGGAACTCGCATGCCTCGGCAAAACCTACGTTCTTGATTACATCGGCGATGATGTCGCGAAGGCTCTTCTTAGAGATAACCTTGTTGACATATCCCACTTGCTTCGGGATGATGCCATTGACAATCACACGTCCGACAGATGTCTCGACCATGTGCTTGTATGGAATACCATTCTCGTCGATATCGTCAACAACCACCTTCACCTGTGCGTGGAGGTCGCAACGACGCTCGTTATGGGCAATGATTGCCTCCTCGGGACCATAGAACATCAGTCCCTCACCCTTTGCTCCCGGGCGAATCTTAGTTATATAGTAAAGTCCGAGCACCATATCCTGTGAAGGTACGGTGATAGGAGCACCATTGGCAGGATTAAGGATATTGTGGCTCTGAAGCATCAGAATCTGCGCCTCAAGAATTGCCTCATTGCTCAAAGGAAGATGGACAGCCATCTGGTCACCGTCGAAGTCGGCGTTGAAAGCCGTACAAGCCAACGGGTGGAGCTGAATAGCCTTACCCTCGATAAGTTTCGGCTGGAAAGCCTGAATACCAAGACGGTGAAGTGTCGGGGCACGGTTGAGCATCACGGGATGACCCTTCATCACATTCTCGAGGATATCCCAGATAACGGGCTCGCGACGGTCAACAATCTTCTTCGCGCTCTTGACGGTCTTGACGATACCGCGCTCGATGAGCTTACGTATGATAAACGGTTTGTAGAGCTCGGCAGCCATCAGTTTAGGCAGACCGCACTCACCCATCTTCAACTCAGGACCTACAACGATTACCGAACGTGCCGAGTAGTCAACACGCTTACCGAGAAGGTTCTGGCGGAATCGTCCTGCCTTACCCTTGAGTGAGTCACTCAGTGACTTGAGCGGACGATTGCTCTCGCTCTTCACGGCACTGCTCTTGCGCGAGTTGTCGAAGAGACTGTCAACAGCCTCCTGAAGCATACGCTTCTCATTGCGTAGAATCACCTCGGGAGCCTTGATTTCAACAAGTCTCTTCAGACGGTTGTTACGTATGATGACACGACGATAGAGGTCGTTGAGGTCGGAAGTGGCGAAACGTCCACCATCCAGCGGCACGAGAGGACGCAACTCGGGAGGAGTCACGGGAATAATCTTCATGATCATCCACTCGGGATGGTTTACCTCCTTGCTTGAGCGGAATGCCTCAACCACCTGCAAACGCTTCAAAGCCTCGTTCTTGCGCTGCTGTGAAGAGTCGCTGTTGGCACGGTCGCGCAGTTCGTATGAAAGTGAGTCAAGGTCAAGACGGAGAAGCAGGTCATAGATAGCCTCTGCACCCATCTTGGCGATGAACTTATTAGGATCGGTATCCTCCAGATAATCGTTGTCAGGAGAAATATGATTATCTATGAGCTCATTGTATTCATCCTCGGAAAGAAGATCATACACGTTTGAGCCCAGCAGGTCGTTGCCTTCAGCATCCTTCTTTCCAGCAAGAGCACCTGGCTGAATAACCACATAACGCTCATAGTAGATGATGGCGTCGAGCTTCTTGGTAGGCAGACCGAGCAGATAACCAATCTTGTTGGGCAATGAACGGAAATACCAGATATGAGCCACAGGCACTACGAGTTCGATGTGTCCTGAACGCTCGCGACGCACCTTCTTCTCAGTGACCTCAACACCGCATCGGTCGCAGACGATACCCTTATAACGGATGCGCTTGTACTTACCGCAGGCGCACTCGTAGTCCTTCTGCGGACCGAAGATACGCTCGCAGAAAAGACCGTCGCGCTCAGGCTTGTAGGTGCGATAGTTGATGGTCTCCGGCTTGGTTACCTCACCGAATGAATTCTCCAGGATCTCCTCTGGCGATGCCAGACTGATGGTGATCTTGGTGAAATTACTCTTTATTTTTGTATCTTTCTTAAAAGCCATATTTATATATTGTTTCTAAAGAGTTAACTAAAAATTAATCGAGTTTGATGCTAAGTCCAAGACCCTTGAGCTCGTGCAGGAGCACGTTGAGTGACTCGGGGATACCTGGAGTAGGCATAGGCTCACCCTTGACGATTGCCTCGTAAGCCTTGCTACGTCCGACAACGTCGTCAGACTTGATGGTAAGAATCTCCTGAAGGACATGGCTTGCACCGAATGCCTCAAGAGCCCAAACCTCCATCTCTCCGAATCGCTGTCCACCAAACTGTGCCTTACCTCCAAGAGGCTGCTGAGTGATAAGTGAGTACGGACCTATTGAACGGGCGTGCATCTTGTCCTCAACCATATGACCGAGCTTGAGGAAGTAGGTGATACCCACTGTAGCCGGCTGGTCGAAACGTTCTCCAGTCTCACCGTCATACAGATATGTAGAACAAAGGTGAGGCAGTCCTGCCTTGTCTGTCCACTCTGCGAGGTCCTCAAGTTTGGCACCATCAAAGATAGGTGTTGCAAACTTCACACCGAGCTTGCGTCCGGCAGCTCCGAGGATGGCCTCGAAAATCTGGCCGAGGTTCATACGAGAAGGCACACCAAGCGGGTTAAGCACCAAGTCAACTGGTCGTCCGTCTGCGAGGAACGGCATATCCTCCTGGCGAACAATCTTCGAAACAATACCCTTGTTACCGTGGCGTCCTGCCAACTTGTCTCCTACACTGATCTTACGCTTCTTGGCAACATATACCTTTGCCATCTGCAGAATTCCAGAGGGAAGCTCGTCACCAATGGTGATAGCAAACTTCTTGCGCTTCATCTCAGCATCAAGCAACTTGAACTTCTTCATGAAGTTGATGATCAGCTGCGAGATAAGCAAATTCTTATGGGCATCGGCTGTCCAGTTGCTGATATGTACGTCACCATACTCAAGATTCTTGAGGTTGGCAACAGTGAATGTACTACCCTTAGTGATAACCTCAGAACCGGTATAGTCCTTAACGCCCTGTGAAACCTCACCTTCGGTCAGTTCGAGCAACTTGTCGATGAGAATCTCCTTCAAGTCGTCAACCTTTGCCTCGTATTCCTCATCAATCTTGGCAAGAGTAACCTTATCCTGCATCTTTGTCTGACGTGTCTTGATGGCACGCTTAAAGAGTTTCTTGTCGATGATAACACCAGTAAGCGAAGGATTGGCCTTGAGCGATGAGTCTTTCACATCACCAGCCTTGTCACCAAAGATGGCACGAAGGAGCTTCTCCTCTGGCGAAGGATCGCTTTCGCCCTTAGGTGAAATCTTACCGATAAGGATGTCTCCCGGTTCAACACGGGCACCGACACGAATGATACCATTCTCGTCGAGGTCCTTTGTAGCCTCTTCACTTACATTAGGAATATCGGCAGTGAATTCCTCCACTCCACGCTTGGTCTCACGCACATCGAGCGAGTATTCGTCAACGTGTACAGATGTAAGGATGTCCTCACGTACGACACGCTCGTTGAGCACGATGGCATCCTCATAGTTATAACCCTTCCACGGCATATATGCCACGAGCAGGTTACGTCCAAGTGCCAACTCTCCATCCTCGGTTGCATATCCCTCAGTGAGTATGTCGCCAGCCTTCACTCTCTGTCCCTTGTTGCAAATAGGACGGAGGTCGATTGTCATGTTCTGGTTGGTGCGACGGAACTTCGGAATGCGGTATTCCTTCAATGCCGGTTCGAAACTTACGAACTCCTCGTCCTCTGTGCGGTCGTAGAGAATACGAATTGTAGTGGCATCAACATATTCGATAACGCCATCGCCCTCGGCAGTAATCATGGTGCGAGAGTCCTCGCACACCTGCTTCTCAATACCAGTACCCACGATAGGAGCCTCGTTGTGAAGCAGAGGCACAGCCTGGCGCATCATGTTCGATCCCATGAGTGCTCGGTGGGCATCGTCATGCTCGAGGAACGGAATCAGTGAAGCTGCAATAGAAGCAATCTGCTGCGGCGACACGTCGATAAGGTCAACTTGCTGCGGAGGCACAACGGGGAAGTCGGCATCCTGACGACACTTAACCACTTCGCGGATAAATGTTCCGTCGTCTCTCAACGGGGCGTTACCCTGACCGATGATGTGATTCTCCTCTTCCTCTGCAGTGAGATATACCACCTCGTCATTGTTGAGATTGGCAATACCGTTCTCCACCTTTCTATAAGGAGTCTCGATAAATCCTAAATGGTCAATCTTTGCATACACACAGAGAGAAGAGATAAGTCCAATGTTAGGACCTTCAGGACTCTCGATAGGACACAGACGACCATAATGAGTATAGTGAACGTCACGCACCTCGAATCCGGCACGCTCACGCGACAGACCACCAGGACCAAGGGCCGAAAGACGACGCTTGTGTGTCACCTCGGCCAGAGGGTTGGTCTGGTCCATGAACTGTGACAACGGGTTGGTGCCGAAGAACGAGTTGATGACACTCGATATAGTCTTTGCATTAATAAGGTCGGTCGGAGTGAACACCTCATTGTCGCGCACGTTCATGCGCTCACGAATAGTGCGGTTCATACGAGCCAAACCTATAGAGAACTGATTGCTCAACTGCTCACCCACAGTGCGCACACGGCGGTTGGAAAGGTGGTCGATATCATCGACAGCAGCCTTTGAGTTAATCAGCTGGATAAGATACTTGATAATCTCGATAATATCTTCCTTTGTCAGCACTCTCACATCCATATCTGTGTTGAGTCCCAACTTCTTGTTTATTCTGTAGCGACCTACCTCACCCAAGTCATAACGCTTGTCGGAGAAGAACAGGTTTTGAATAACCTCGCGTGCACTTGCATCATCGGCAGGATCGGCATTACGCAACTGACGATAGATATAGAGCACAGCCTCCTTCTCTGAGTTTGAGGGGTCTTTCTGCAGAGTGTTGAAGATAATAGAATAGTCCTGAGCAGTTGTCTCGTCCTTGTGGACAAGGATAGTAGAGGCATTACTCTCAAGAATGTCAATCATATTCTCCTCAGTGATCTCTGTCTCGCGCTCCATGATAACCTCATTACGCTCGATAGATACAACCTCACCCGTATCCTCATCGACGAAGTCTTCGTTCCAACTCTTAAGCACACGTGCAGCCAGTCGCTTGCCAATGTTCTTCTTCAGATTGGTCTTGTTCACCTTCACCTCGTCGGCGAGTTCAAATATCTGGAGAATATCTTTGTCAGCTTCAAAACCAATAGCACGCAGAAGAGTAGTGACAGGCAACTTCTTCTTACGGTCGATATATGCATACATGACGTTGTTGATGTCGGTAGCAAACTCAATCCACGAACCCTTGAAGGGGATGATACGTGCAGAGTAAAGCAACGAACCGTTAGCATGCACACTCTGTCCGAAGAACACACCTGGAGAACGGTGCAGCTGAGACACAACAACGCGCTCAGCACCATTAATCACGAAGGTGCCATTCTCGGTCATATAAGGAATAGGACCGAGGAAAACATCCTGGATAACAGTACCGAAATCCTCGTGATCAGGGTCGGTGCAATACAGTTTGAGCTTAGCCTTGAGGGGTACGCTATATGTCAGACCACGCTCCAGACACTCGTCGATGGTGTAACGGGGCGGGTCGATGTAGTAATCCAAGAACTCAAGAACGAAATTATTACGTGTATCGGTGATAGGGAAGTTCTCTGAGAACACCTTATACAAACCGTCATTCTTGCGTTCTTCAGGCGGTGTGTCCAACTGCAGAAAGTCTTTGAATGACTTTAATTGCACATCGAGGAAATCCGGAAACGGCATCGGATTCTTGATGCTGCCAAAGTTTACTCTGTTGTCTATTACTTTTGAAGCCATATAAAATTAATGTTGTCTCTTGTTCATATAGTGTCAGTGATGACACATTAGCAAAGTGTCGATAGACACAAAAAGGTTAAGAACCTCCTACTTAGAGGTTCTTAACCGAATTCTATAGTATGATGCTTTATTACTTAAGCTCAACTACGGCACCTGCAGCCTCGATGGTCTTCTTCAGGTTCTCAGCCTCGTCCTTAGACAGGCCTTCCTTCAGAGTAGAAGGTGCACCGTCAACGAGGTCCTTAGCCTCCTTCAAACCAAGACCGCAAGCTTCCTTAACAGCCTTTACAACCTGCAGCTTAGCTGAACCAGCCTCCTTCAGAACAACGTCGAAAGAAGTCTTCTCTTCAGCTGCGGCAGCAGCGCCACCAGCAGCAGGACCAGCAGCAACAGCAACAGCTGCAGCAGCGGGCTCAATTCCATACTCGTCCTTCAGGACTGTTGCCAACTCGTTTACTTCCTTTACTGTAAGATTTACTAACTCTTCAGCGAGTGCTTTAATATCTGCCATTTTATTTAAATTTTTTATTGTTTTTTATTATTAAAATTGACTTAAAAAATTAATTCGGAAAATCCGGATTACTCAGGACGCTCGCCTAAAGTCTTCAGCACACCATGAATAGTGTTTGCGCCTGATTGGAGAGCAGAAACAACATTCTTTGCCGGAGACTGCAGCAAAGCCACAACGTCGGCAATAAGTTCGTTCTTGCTCTTGAGAGCAGCAAGCTCATCAAGCTTGTCAGCACCTACGAAGAAGCTTTCCTCGGCATAAGCAGCCTTGAGTGCGGGAATTCCTTCCTTGGTGTATTCCTTGAGCAGCTTGGCAGGAACATTAGCTGTATTGGTGAACATAACAGCTGTGTTTCCCTTGAGAGTTTCATATAGAGGTGAGAAATCAATCTCAGAAGCCTCTAATGCCTTTTGAAGCAAGGTGTTCTTAACAACGAGGAGCTTTATCTCGCTCTTGAAGCACTTGCGACGGAGAGCACATGTCTTCTCAGCGTTCAGTCCGGTAAGATCTACCAGATAGAAGTGAGGGTTGTTCTTAATAAGCTCTCCAAGTTCTACGATAATTGTATCTTTTACTTCCTTTTTCATTTTACTAAACTTTTAACGAGTTATTCAACTGATTTAGGATCTACTTTGATACCCTTACTCATAGTGCTTGAGATAAAGATACTCTTCATATAAGTACCCTTAGCAGCGGCAGGCTTCAGCTTTATGATGGTCTGGATAAACTCCTTCGCATTCTCATAAATCTGCTGCGGGGTGAAAGACACCTTACCGATAGAGGCGTGAACAATACCAGCCTTATCTACCTTAAAGTCAATCTTACCCTGCTTAACTTCCTTAACTGCCTTGGCAACATCCATAGTTACAGTACCACTCTTGGGGTTAGGCATAAGTCCACGAGGACCAAGCACACGACCCAGAGGACCGATCTTACCCATGCATGAGGGCATAGTGATGATGACATCAACGTCAGTCCAACCGCCCTTGATCTTCTCGATATACTCATCGAGACCTACATAGTCGGCACCAGCTTCCTTGGCGGCAGCTTCAGCATCAGCTGTACAAAGGCAGAGCACACGTGTGACCTTACCAGTTCCGTTAGGCAGTGAAACGACACCGCGCACCATCTGGTTAGCCTTACGTGGGTCAACGCCCAAGCGTACATCGATATCAAGCGAAGCGTCAAACTTGGTCGTAGTGATTTCCTTGACCAGCTCTGCAGCTTCCTTCAAAGAGTATGCTTTCCCTGCTTCAACCTTGTCAGCTACCAACTTTTGATTTTTTGTCAGTTTACTCATTTCTTAATTGAAGTTTTAAATTATTGTTCAGGGAAGTCCCCTTTTACAGTGATACCCATACTTCTTGCAGTACCAGCAATCAGTCTCATGGCTGACTCAATGGTAAAGCAGTTCAAATCACTCATCTTGTCCTCGGCGATGGCCTTTACCTGATCCCAAGTAACTGACGCTACCTTCTGACGGTTAGGCTGAGCGGAACCGCTCTTAACCTTGGCTGCCTCCTTGAGCTGAACAGCTGCGGGAGGAGTCTTGATGACGAAGCTGAATGACTTGTCGTTGTAATAGGTGATAACAACAGGAAGAATCTTTCCTGCCTTATCCTGGGTTCTGGCGTTGAACTCCTTGCAGAATCCCATTATGTTGATACCCTTTGAACCCAATGCAGGGCCTACGGGTGGTGAGGGATTCGCAGCGCCACCTTTAATCTGTAATTTGATTAATCCAGCAACTTCTTTAGCCATTTCTTTTATTAATAATTAAATGATTTGAATTGTGTCTTGGATTTCTCCTTGACAAATTATTCGGAACTCAAGGCATCGTAACAAATACCTATCCTTCCTTCTCAACTTGCATAAAACCAAGCTCTAGCGGTGTTTTACGTCCGAAGATCTTGACCATTACCTTCAGCTTACGCTTCTCGGCATTCACCTCTTCGATTATACCGTCGAATCCACTGAAAGGTCCCTCTGTCACTTTGACTGTCTCGTTGACTGTGAATGGAACGCTTACTTCCACGTTCTCCACCAAAGTCTCCTCGGCAGATCCAAGAATGCGATTGATATCAGCTTGCTTTACAGGAGTAGGATTATCCAAACCGCCCAAGAAGCCCAAAACATTAGGCATAAAACGCAATGTATGAGCGACCTCACCCTGAAGGTTAGCCTGTATGAGGACATAACCAGGAAGATAAAGTTTCTCCTTAATCACGCGCTTGCCGTTGCGAAGCATGGCATACTTTTCCGTAGGGAGAAGTATTTCCCCCACGTTAGGCTTGAGCATGTCGTTGTTCTTGACAGCTGCCTCAATGTATTCCTTTACTTTTGCTTCCTTACCGCTTACAGCACGTAATACGTACCATTTCATACCTTTTTCAGACATCTCGATTGATTTAATTAATTTGGATAAATCGAACTCATGACAAACTTAAATACCAAATCCATTGCCCACACAACCAATGCAATGACAAGGGAAGCAGATAAAACAACCACTGCACTGTGTGTTAGCTCGGCACGAGTAGGCCATGAAGTCTTATGCGCAAGTTCGTCGAAACATGCCTTGCAATAATTAATGAATCTCTTAAACATATTGCTTTCTATTTAGCACGGGAAGGAGGACTCGAACCCACGACCCTCGGTTTTGGAGACCGATGCTCTACCAACTGAGCTATTCCCGTAAAATAGGTTCCCATACGATTAATACGGGAACCTAAGGTGTATTATCTGATACTAAATATTAGTCTTCGATAATCTCAGTAATCTGACCAGCACCTACCGTACGACCACCCTCGCGGATAGCGAAACGGAGACCAACGTTCAGAGCCACAGCGTAGATAAGATCTACAGTGATGGTTACGTTGTCGCCAGGCATTACCATCTCAACACCCTCCGGCAGAGTGATCTCACCGGTGCAGTCCATAGTGCGGAGATAGAACTGAGGACGATACTTGTTTCCGAATGGAGTGTGACGGCCACCCTCTTCCTTCTTCAGAACGTAGATCTGAGCCTTGAACTTCTTGAAAGGCTTGATCTGTCCAGGATGACAGAGCACCATACCACGCTTGATTTCCTTCTTGTCGATACCACGGAGGAGAAGACCTACGTTATCACCAGCCTGACCCTCATCGAGGAGCTTGCGGAACATCTCGACGCCAGTTACGACTGACTTCTTGTCCTCACCAAGACCGAGGAGCTCAACCTCATCACCTACATGGATAACACCAGTCTCGATACGACCAGTAGCAACAGTACCACGACCTGTGATAGAGAATACGTCCTCAACAGGCATAAGGAATGGCTTATCAGTGTCGCGCGGAGGAAGTGGAATCCAGGTGTCAACAGCATCCATAAGCTCCATTACCTTGTCAACCCACTTGTCAACTCCGTTAAGAGCACCGAGGGCAGAACCACGGATGATAGGAGTGTTGTCGCCATCGTACTCATACTGATCGAGAAGCTCGCGCATCTCCATCTCAACGAGTTCGAGCATTTCCTCATCCTCAACCATATCGCACTTGTTCAGGAACACAACCAGCTTAGGAACGTTCACCTGACGAGCGAGAAGCACGTGCTCACGTGTCTGAGGCATAGGACCGTCAGTAGCGGCAACTACGATAATAGCACCGTCCATTTGGGCAGCACCAGTAACCATGTTCTTCACATAGTCAGCGTGTCCCGGGCAGTCAACGTGTGCATAGTGACGATTAGCTGTCTCATACTCGATATGAGCAGTGTTGATGGTGATACCACGCTCTTTCTCTTCAGGAGCGTTGTCAATCTGATCGAAAGACTTAATTTCCTCGCTACCGAAGCCCTTCTCGTGAAGAACCTTAGAGATGGCAGCAGTCAGAGTAGTCTTACCGTGGTCAACGTGACCAATTGTACCAATGTTTACGTGCGGTTTGGTACGGACAAATGTCTCTTTTGCCATAGCTTTTCTTGTTTATTTAATTTTAATGAATAATCTCTTGCTTATTTCACATTTCGTTTGAGCTGTATCTGAGAGTTGAACTCAGGACCTCTTCCTTACCAAGGAAGTGCTCTACCACTGAGCTAATACAGCAGAGAAAGAGCGGAAAACGGGGCTCAAACCCGCGACCCCCAGCTTGGAAGGCTAGTGCTCTATCAACTGAGCTATTTCCGCTTGTCTCGACTTTGAAAGTGGGTGGTGATGGATTCGAACCACCGAAGGCATCGCCAGCAGATTTACAGTCTGCCCCATTTGGCCACTCTGGTAACCACCCTTACTTTTTATGTCTCAGTGCACTGCGTCACTCTCATCAGTTGAGCCTCTTGTCGGATTCGAACCAACGACCCCGAGATTACAAATCACGTGCTC
>JBJEAY010000358.1:0-2146 GCA_051869575.1 Prevotella sp.
TGTTCACCATATCCACGCAACCGTTGAGCAGTCCCGTCTTGCAATCGCGCGCCTCAGAAGTCCAACATGTGATGAAAGGCACCTCTATGCCGTGGCGGCGTGATATCTGCGCCAACTGTTCCAAGTAATTGCGCTTAGCTTCCTTCGGCACCCACTTCACACGGTTGTATTCATTCTCTATCTGCCACAATATCACGCCTCCTGTTCCCGGTTCCCTTCGCCATATCTGATGTGGGGCAGTCACCTCAGCCACCGCCTTATACCAATGCTCGTTCCATCTCAGGAACTCCGGATCGTCGCTTTGCAGCCATACCTCATACTTAGTCTTCTTCGGTCGCTTCCTCATTATCCATTGAGGGAACCCACCGCCCTTCCATTCAGCACAGATATAAGGTCCGGGGCGCACTATTACATACAGTCCCAAGTCCTCAGCCACAGTGAGGAAGCGGTCGAGTTCGCCGAGGTCAATCTTCGAGAAGTCATCGGGCGAGTCAGGCATCTCCCGCTCATGCCAGTTCCAAGGCACGTATGTCTCCACCGTATTGCATCCCATGTTTTTCAGCTTCACAAGTCGGTCACGCCATAGTGGTTCAGCCACACGGAAGTAGTGCATAGTGCCACTGAGCATAAACACATCCTTGCCCTCAATCTGTATGCATCGATGGTCCATGCGTATGCGGTCGGGATGGAGGAACACCGAGTCCTCCATTGCCGACCACTCCGTCTGCACCGCCTGCTGCGCTGCCGTGCGGTCGTTCATCACGGCAGCGTCAGTCATGTTTTGCGCCTTGGCTGCCAATGTGCCCACAACTAAAAAAGCTAATATAATATTCAACTTTTTCATACTGTTTCTGTTTTGTAGCGTTTTCCTTTCATTATTAATTACGTCCACTAATAGACAGTCTGACTTTTCCGTTTTTGATATACAGGCTATTATGCTGAGAGGCATCCTTCAGTTTCACTCCTGAAAGGGTATATGCATCTTCGCAGCCTTCGTGCATGTTGTCTATGCGATTGATTCCTGTTGCACTTCCCTTTGACGGATTGACTATTCCGAATGCACCGGATGGATTGCCTTGCAATGCCTTTATGTCGTCCATGCGAATCGTAATGTCAACATCGTTGGACACATAGAGTCCAAACCTGCATCCCATTCTGTCCTTGCCGCCGTATGAACTATAGTTTATGCACTCCTCATTAGTACCTGTATCATCCAATGTCTCATCGTCAAGCCAGTGGGCAAAACCGAAATTGCAAGCACCTGAATCATAAACAGGAGATGCTTCGGTCATGTTGTCGCCAAGCCATGCCATGAGGCGGCCTTTGTTGTTTCTGCCCACCTTGAAATATACAACCACCGAATACCACTGTTCAGATGCATCTTCACCCCATTGCATGCCGCTATCTTCATCATCTATATACAATGAAAATGTTTGTATGTTGTCATCTGATTACCTTCTTGCCGTCGATGATATACAAACCACGTTGTGCCTTTGAGGGAGAAACGGTCTTGCCGTCGAGGGTGAAAACACTTGAGGCATTCTCTTTAACAGTTATGCCATTGATGCCTGTGCCAGTACCGATAGTAAACTTAAGATCTTTCACATTTGAAGTCCAAGTCTGTCCTTCAGCTGCAATGAAAGTAATGACGAGAGTTTTTGTGCCTGCACTAAGATTGCCAAGAGGTGACGATACGTCAACCCAATCCCAGCCTCCTTGAGCCTCTACCGTCACGTCCTTTTCGAGTTCGGCAGTCTCGCTGCCCTCGGGATAAAAGGCGAAGTGTAGAGTGGCGCCGTTCTTTGAGCCGGCTGCAAATGCCACGTCATACGAGCCAGTCTGAGTGCAGTTAACATTGAATGTGGCTGTTGCACCATTCTTGAAGCTGTCGAGATTACCGTTTTCCACATCACTCTTCACTGTGCCCGTACCGCTGACCTCTGCACCTGCGAGATTAAACGGATTGGCATCGTCGGTAGGTATCTGATTGACAATCACCTCCTTTTCCTCCTCCTTGTTCTCGTCTTCCTTTTCCTCAGCAGTCTTCACTGTCACATTTACATTTGTCACATTGGCAGTATAGGCACCTGCGCTGCTGAGCAGTTTCATGTTCATTGTAAGATTGTCAGATACGGGAAGTTCGGGA
>JBJEAY010000359.1:0-2140 GCA_051869575.1 Prevotella sp.
TATCCTTCCTGTTGCTGGCCATAACCTCCTCGCTGCTGATATCCTCCGCGCTGCTGGCCATATCCGCCACGACCGCCCTGCTGGTAGCCGCCGCGACCACCCTGCTGGTAGCCGCCTCGCTGCTGATATCCTCCGCGCTGCTGGCCCTGTGGGTTGTAGCCTCCCTCGTTGTTGTTATATCGTGGACGATATGAAGGGCGCTGTGGTGCGCCTGTCTGCAGTCCTGCTCCGAATCCTTCGGGGCGGAATCCGCCTTCGTCCTTCTTCGTTCTGTCAAAAGATGTCGTACGTGGACGCTGTCCGTTGTTGATACGTGGACGTGGTGAGCGTCCTGGTGTGCGGTAGTTCTGATAGCCGCCCTGACGGCTTGCTGACTGATAGCCCTCACGGCTTTCGCTGTTCTGTTCTGCAGAGATGTTCTCTGTCTTCTTCTCGTTCTCTTCCATAATAATGATTCTTTAATGTAAATCCTAAAATCTTAATTCTAAATAATTCTCTCGAAATAATGCTTTGTTTCTTTTTTTAATATTATATGATTGAGTTAAAAAATACCCGTATAGTTGTGGGGAGTGATGTTCATGAGCTCTGCCTTCACGCTGTCGCTCACGTCAAGTCCCTTGATAAACTCGTGTATGGTCTCTTCGTCCATCTTCTTGTTGGTGCGGGTGAGAGCCTTCAGAGCCTCGTAGGGGTGAGGATAAGCCTCTCGGCGCAGTATAGTCTGTATGGCTTCAGCCACCACTGCCCATGTATTGTCGAGGTCGGCGGCAATCTTCTCTTCGTTGAGGATGAGTTTGCGCAGACCCTTTAGGGTGCTTTGGAATGCAATGAGGCTGTGTCCCATGGGCACTCCCACATTGCGCAGCACCGTAGAGTCGGTAAGGTCGCGCTGCAGGCGGCTCACCGGCAACTTCTGTGCCAGGAACTGGAGTATGGCGTTGGCTATACCGAGGTTGCCCTCACTGTTCTCATAGTCGATGGGGTTAACCTTGTGTGGCATGGCACTTGAACCAACCTCGCCTGCCTTAATCTTCTGCTTGAAATAATCCATGGATATGTACATCCAGAAGTCGCGGTCGAGGTCGATGACTATTGTATTGATACGGCGCATGGCGTCGAATGCGGCACCAAGCCAGTCGTAATTGCTGATTTGGGTGGTGTATTGCTCGCGCTGCAGTCCGAGTTTCTCACTCACGAACTTATTGCCAAACTCGCGCCAGTCGTATTCGGGATAAGCCACATGGTGGGCGTTGTAGTTGCCCGTGGCACCGCCAAACTTGGCAGTCATGGGCACCTGCTTGAGGCTCTCCAACTGCTGTTCAAGTCGATATACATACACCATCACCTCCTTGCCCAAGCGAGTAGGTGAGGCAGGCTGTCCGTGGGTCTTTGCTAACATGGGCACGTCTTTCCATTCCTCGGCAAAGGAGCGTAGCTGAGCTATCAGTTCCTCTACGAGGGGATAGTATGCCTCTTCCAGTGCCTCCTTGATTGAAAGGGGCACGCTGGTATTGTTGATGTCCTGGGAAGTCAAACCGAAGTGTATGAACTCCTTGTAATCGTCGAGTCCTCCAATCTTGTCAAGTTCCTCCTTGATGAAGTATTCCACTGCCTTGACGTCATGGTTGGTGGTCTGCTCAATAGTCTTTACTCTTTGAGCATCGGCCTGACTGAAGTTGCGATAGATGTTTCTCAGTGTTTCAAACAGGCTGTGGTCGAATCCCTTCAACTGTGGTAACGGCAGTTCGCAGAGCGTGATGAAATATTCAATCTCTACTCTCACTCTATATCTGATGAGTGCATACTCTGAAAAATATTCTGCCAGTTTCTCTGTCTTGCCTCTGTATCGTCCGTCGATAGGCGAAATTGCTGTCAGTGCATCTAATTCCATGTCCTATTATTAAATATGTAATATCCTTTTTTATTATTATATAATGTATGTTTTCTGAATTCGGGTACAAAGGTAATCATTATTTTTGAATTTCCAAGCATTTTTCCAATAAATTTCTATTTATGGGCTAAATTTATGATAAAAAAAACCTGCAACACAACAAATGTTATGTCACAGGAATAACGAAAGGAGGAGGTGGGCGCTGAGGGATTCGAACCCCCGACCCTCTGCTTGTAAGGCAGACGCTCT
>JBJEAY010000360.1:0-2135 GCA_051869575.1 Prevotella sp.
TGGCGCAAATCCCTATCGCTATCCCGATGTGGAGTTCTACTCTTCTGAGTTCATCAAAAAGAGCTATAACCGCACTGACGTGACAGCCGAGATTGAGGGTGGCAATGAGCGTGCAAAGTTCTATGCCAACGTGAGTTACTATCGCCAGGGCGACTTCCTGAAGTTTGGCGAAGCAGCAAACAACTATGTTGACCGTTTCAATGTTCGCGGTAATGTGGATATAAAGCTCAACAATTTCATTAATGCATACGTAAATGCCAATGCCACTTATTATAACTCCAAGTCGGCTAATGGCGGTTCGTATTGGAGTGCAGCTTCCACATTCCGTCCCAACCGTGTGGCTCCGCTGATTCCGCTGTCATATATCGACCCGAATTCGGCTCAGGCAGTCTCTCTCATTGGTACAACCAAGAATTATGTCAACGGATGTTTCCTCGGTGGTTCGCAGACTGACCTCAGCAATATCTTCGCCGACTACTACTTCGCCGGCAAGAACACATGGACAAGCCGACAGTTCCAGTTTGATGCAGGTGTTGATGTCGATCTCAACTCCATCACCAAGGGGCTTAGCTTCCATGCAATGGTGGCTGTGGATTACCGTACAGCCTACACCACGTCATTCAATGACACATATGCCACCTTCACCCCGACATGGAGTGAATATAATGGCAAGGACGTGATTGTAGCTCTCAACACCTTCGACACTGTTGACAAGCACTCTGGAGTACAGAATATCTCAGGTTCTACTGACAACCAGACCATCGCGTTCAACGCTCACTTCGACTATGCACGCACATTTGCCAATGTGCACAATGTAAGCGCAATGCTCGTAGCAAATGGCTATCAGCAGTCTGAGTCAGGTGTATATCATAAGGTATCTAACGCCAACCTCGGACTCCAGCTCGGTTATAACTACGACCGCAAGTACTATGCCGACTTTGCTCTCGCAGCACCTTGGTCAGCCAAGCTCCCTGAAGGCAAGCGTGCAGGTTTCTCTCCCTCGTTCACTCTCGGATGGAACATCGCCAACGAGGACTTTATGAAGGGCAGTGCATTCAACGACCTCGTGCTTAGCGCAAGCTACAGTGACCTGGTGACCGACCTTGGTATTGACGACTACTATATGTACCTCGGTGCATATCAGAGTGGCGGCTGGTGGGACTGGAATGGTCTTTCAGGACACTCGGGCGTACAGTCAAAACGTGGATCTAACGATGACCTCGGTTATATCCACCGCAAGGAATTCTCGGTAAACCTCCGTGGATCGCTGCTCGACCGTGCACTCACATTCGACGCTTCGTTCTTCGTGAGCAAGATGACAGGACAGATTATCACGGCTTCCAACCAAATGCCGAACTACTTCATGGTTTATTACCCTGAGTCTTCGTTCCGTCCTTACATCAACTTCAACGATGACAAGCGCACTGGTTTCGACATCGCTCTCAACTACAAGAAGAACTTCGGTGACTTCGGGCTGCAGGTTGGTGCCAACTACACCTACTACACCACAAAGGCCACCAAGCGCGACGATACCAACTATGCTGATGCCTACCAGTATCGTCAGGGCAAGCCGCTCGACACTATCTGGGGTTATGAGTGCCTTGGATTCTTCCAGGACGAGGCCGACATCAAGGCTTCTCCCAACCAGTCATATTTCGGCCAGACATTGGCTCCCGGTGACTTGAAATACAAGGACCAGAACAACGATGGCGTAATCGACAACAAAGACCAGGTAGAGCTTGGCAAGGGTGGATGGTATGGAGCTCCTTCAACTCTCGGTGTCAATGTGACATTGAAGTATAAGAACTTCACACTCTTCATGCTCGGAACAGGTAGCTTCGGCGGCAATGGCGTTCGCAACAACAGCTACTGGTGGGTTAAGGGTGAGGACAAGTATTCGGCTGCAGTACGCGACCGTTGGACTCCCGAGACAGCCAACACCGCTGCTTATCCACGTCTGACCACAGGTAATGGTGCCAACAACTATGTGACATCAGATTTCTGGATGTACTCAACATCTCGTTTCGACCTCAACAAGGTGCAGCTCTCTTACGACTTCGACAAGAAACTCTTCGGCAACAGCTTTGTCAAGGGTGTTCAGGTCTATGTAAGCGGCAACAGTCTCCTTACCATAG
>JBJEAY010000361.1:0-2132 GCA_051869575.1 Prevotella sp.
ACTCCACCCGCAACGCACCCTTATGGGAGCCGGCAAGGCTATGCAGACAGCCGCAATAGGTAGTGCCGCAGGGTATGTGACATGGGAGAAGCTGACCACGGACAAGAGCGTGGCACGCATCGTGGGTGACGCAGTCATCGGTGAGAATGCCACGGAAGCGATGGCACAAACCGCCAACGACGTACAGCGTCTGACGGGCATGGCTGGTGAAGCCGTTGATGCGGTGAACACTGTAGCCGGAAAGATGGACACCCAGTTCAGCGGTATCAGTGACTTCTTCAGGAATATGTTCGGTGGCGGAGGATGCGACATGATAGGCAATCTCTTTGGCAATATCGGCAAGGGCAACGTGTCGGGTATGAGCATCGTAGGACTGGTGGCTGCCGCCTTCATGGTATTCGGACGTTTCGGTTGGATGAGCAAGATTGCAGGTGCGCTGCTTGGAGCGATGATCATCGGGAACAACTCTAAGGTGGCACAAGCTCTGCCTAACGGAGGCGGTACATCTTCGCATGGGCAGAACATGGAAGAGGCAGAGACACAGAACAGAGGGATAAAACGATAACCAATATACAGCGATATGAGATATACAGAAGAAATGATACTTCGCTCATCGAGCGGCTACTGTATGCCGTTTGAGGAGCCAACTAAGCAGGACGTACAGATGTCCTTGGGTTACGGAGAGCAGAAGCACCCCGTGACGGGAGAAACATTCTTCCATCACGGCATAGACTTCTCTGTGAACCACTACCTGCTGTCGGCGGTGGCAACGGGAACCGTCTCTGCCATCGGGTCGGACGCGGAGCATGGCATCTACCAGACCATCCGCTACGGCAAATACGAAGTGACTTACAGGCATCTCTCCAATGTCTTCGCCAACTTTTCCCAAAGCGTCAAGGCCGGTCAGACCATCGCCATCAGCGGCGACCTGCTGCACTTGGAGGTGAGGTTTGACGGAGAGGAAATCAATCCATTGGAGTTCCTCACCATGCTCTACGGCAACATAAAGGCATTGGAGCACAATTCCAAAATGGGCATCAATGAACTGGACATGAACATCCCTTCACCCTACGACACCGACCGTCAGGAGATAGAGACGCTGATGCTACGCTTCCTCCCCTCCTACTTCGAGGACCTTCAACAGGGGGCATACTCTCTGCCCGAACATACGGAGCAGTCGTTGAGAAACATCTTCTCGCTGGGAGCGAGCAAGCATTACTTCTACGAGACCATGCCGAGCATGGCTAATCCCTTGGGCATCGGCAACCGCTGTATGCCTTTGGCGGCTAAGGTACAGAACCTGCTCATTGCCGACTTTCTCAACTATCTTGCCATTCGACATCAGGTATATCTCTCCACGATGGACGAGGTATTAAAAAAAAACTCCACGAGCAAGCCCTGACGCATGACGGCATCATCGACCCTCTTGCCGACTTGGACGTGGATATCCAGAGTTTCGACATTCCGAGGATGGTGAGTGTCTATCCCGACCGGGCTGGCGTGAGATGGTGGACAAAGGCATGGTTCAATGGCAAGGAAGAGGGAGAACCCTCTGTGGAGATTGAGGAACGCATGGCCGTACAGTTCATCCACCGCCAAGTGGATAAGGACGAATGGTTGGAGGAACACTATCCCAAGCAGATGGAGATATACCACAACGCCATCGAGCAGACAAAGGAACAGATATTACAGCAGTATAATATATAAAAGGTACATGGCAGTAAAGAACAGTCAGCGATTCGCAGAGATAGAGCGTCTGATGGGCGACTATTTCGGGTGTCACCTTGCCCCCGTGATGGGCAGGGTGCAACGGGATTTGTCCAACAGACAGGCAGACGAGATGCGGGCCTACTCCAACAGTACGGCAGGCATCCTACGATCATTGGCCACTGCCAATATGCCAGGTGAAGATCCATACGCCACGCTGAGGATTACAGGCGAGTGGAACAGCAAGACCACCGAAGACTATCTGGCGATGTGCAAGGAGGCTATTGTCGGCAACAAGGACATGCAGCGTGACCTTGCCGTGATGGCTGAGGAATGGCGCAAGGCGGTGGTGACGGAGATAGGACGCGAACGGTACGATGCACTCTCTAAACAACTCGGTTGTGATTTGGCATACGCCTATATCG
>JBJEAY010000362.1:0-2129 GCA_051869575.1 Prevotella sp.
GGCTTCACATTTTCCGTAGAGTGGTATTTTGACGAAGATGATGAGTGTTGCGAACTTGGCATAAGCGAAATTAAGCTTGTCAACCATGAAGATGTTTATGTCACATTCAATCAGGACGATGAAAGGTTTGCGATGTCTGTCGCTTGCCTATCGTTGTGTATCAACAGAAAAGCAGTATAATAAAGAACAAAGATAGTATGAAGAATATGACGATTATCTGCTCCGCAATGCATGATGTAGCAGAACAAATAGCAAGGGAGAACGGATTTATCCTTGTTGCCAATGAGGAGAGGCTTTTAAGGAAAGATAAATTCTGGGGCAACAGTTATGTTGCAGTGGAATATCTTATGAAACATGGATATAAGGAAGAACTTAAATATGAGTATTTCAAGTTTGTCTATCCCATATTTGAGGAAGAAAAGAATGAGAAGTTCGCATCACCAAAGATAGAACTGGATATGCACTTCGGCAATCCCCGTCTGACTGTGTACCATAAAGACAATGCCGGAGGTTTCTGTCTTACCTATAGCAGAGAACGTTTGAAGTTCTCGGAAGCCCAGGTATTTGGAGAACATGGCTTCGAAATGGCTATAGAAGCCAAAACAGCAATAGAGAGCATACTTGAAAAGTTTCTATGAAAATTGAACTTGACCTTAAAGAAGGGAAATGCGGAGACTATGAACTGAAGCAGTTTACGGTCTCCGCTAAAGAAGCAGAATTCCATTTGCTTAGGTGTATTATCAATGGTCGTGCCAGCAGGGCTTTGTTGCCTGGAACGTATTGGAGGCTAATGCACAAAGGCGAAATCATAATGACCAATACTCCTGCAGAAGTAATGGACCATATTCCATTCATCAAGAAAGCGAATGGAAATGTACTCGTTGCCGGTCTCGGCTTGGGGATGGTCGTACACGAACTTCTGAATAAGCCGGAAGTCAAAAGAATCACCGTAGTCGAAATATCTAATGAGGTGATAGATCTTGTCGGTAATTCCTATAAAGACCCTCGTCTTGAAATTGTCAATGCTGACATATTTGCTTTTGAGCCGTCACATAAATACGATTACGGTTGGTATGACATCTGGAACTATATCTGTGAGGATAATTATCCAGAAATGGTTAGCTTGATGAAACGCTTGTCATCTCATGTAATAGTCCAGGACTGCTGGTGTATGCAAGAGTGCAAATCTTTAGCCATGCAAGTATAGAAAAACTTTGCATATTTGATAAACTTTTTGCCTTAAAAACTTGCATATTTGATTAAAAAGCCGTACCTTTGTATCAGCAAATAAGATAAATAATCACTTAATTCTCTAAGCGTTATGTTACAGCAAGAATTTGAAGAAAGAGTTAAAATGAGTGTTTCATACAAGGAGTTTGAAGCAATTCATGAAGTGTATCTTAACAGCGACTACAACAAAGATGAGTTCTGTAAGGTATGGGTTAAGATGAACCAGTCCAGAGTAAATCAAGCCATCAAGGAAGCAAAGGAAAGAGAACGTATTTCCGCCCTTAAAGACAAGGCTGCTGACATCTATTTGTGCTACTCTGGTCGTTTGGATATTCCAGCCTCCAAGGTCCTGACTAAATCTCAAAGAAGCTTCTGTGAGAGTATCGGTATCAAAATCAAGGATGTTGATTGGAATGAGTACCTATCTACAACGATGTATACAGTCGTTTACCATCTCCATAAGTTTGTTACTGCTTAATTATAGGAAAGGGTTAATATCATGGCATTAGTTTGGAAATGGAAGGATAAGATGGGAAAGATGACCATCATCCAGAACGATAAGAAGTTTACCTTGAATATCTACGAGGGAAATTGCCTTGCGGTCTTCCTTTATGAATGGAAGAACGAAAAAGGAGAAGATGTATATCAGGTACAGGACTTCTTTGCTGATACAAGACATTGTACTAATATCATCAAGAACAGAGGAGGACATCTTTTCAGCGATAAAGTTGCCAGTATAGAGTTGAATTTGAAATTTGGCAATGCAAATAAGCTCCTGAATATCCTCGTTAAGAATGGCTACAAGGTTAAATGTTACTATAAATAGTCAAATATCCCCACGAGTTAAGTAATCGTTAAAAAATAACTTGGTACAATTCTCGCTCTTCAAAAAGCGGTAA
>JBJEAY010000363.1:0-11683 GCA_051869575.1 Prevotella sp.
CACGGGCAAGGGTGATGTCGTGAGCCTTTGATACGACTATCTCATCACACCCAGCCTCAACGAGCATCGATGCGACAAAGTCACGGTCCATCACACTGCGCCTGCTATGTGTGTCGAGATGTCCGGCAGCAAGTTTCACTGCCTTACCAATCATCATCACAAGATGGACCTGCGGAATGGCAAGTTCCTTGGCAATAGATATGGTGGCTCCTATGTAGTTGCCGTATTCCACGAAGCACTGCGGCGGAAGGTCGGGAAAGCGCGAACGCACCATACGCTCACTCTTAGCTCCACTGTTGATTACCACCTCACCTATGCCCGAGGCAGCAGCCACTGTCATACACTTGCGAATGCTGTCGATAAAGGCTTCTTCGGAGAACGGCTTTATTATACCCGACACTCCTACTATGGAGATTCCACCCTCAATGCCAAGACGGGGGTTGAATGTTCTCTGAGCCAGTCGTTCTCCGTCAACAACTGATATTGTCACCTTGACATGGGCATTGTTAAGGTTGCGACGAATCATCTCTCGCGGCACACGGTTGATGGCTGATTCACCTGGTGGATAGTCGAAACCGGGAAGCGTAAACCGTCCCACTCCTTCGCCACCTTCTATCGTCAACTGACCGTCAACAGGCTTCACTCTTGCCCTTATCTCAGCTCCATTGGTGACATCGGGATCGTCACCACTCTCCTTTATCACGTAGGCATAACCCTCGCCATAATTCACATCCACGGGAATGCTCTCACCATTCGGCAGTAAGACAGAGACGACGGGTGGACATTCACCACAAAGTGAAGCGTAGGCAGCCATTGCCGCAGCGGTGGCACAGGTACCAGTGGTAAGTCCGCTTTTCAGGGGATAATATTCTGGCAGCAAACGCTCTATCATCCTGCGCAGTCCGTGCTCACCGTTGACGATATGGACTCCCGCGGGAGTAGGCGGTCGGCGGAGCGCAATTATTCTCATGCCACACCTACGTGCCTCTTCAACTTTCTCCACATATCCTCCTGTCAGTCCGCTTTCTTTAAGAATCAACACTCCTTTTCGGATTCCCTTGACAGGCGCATCGCCATAAAATATCAGGTGATCATCGGTTATACCCTCGGCATAAGCCATGGCGAGACTCGACGGACGGTTGAGAATATGATAAAAAACATCGCAACCTTTTTCTTCCAACGATTTCAGATAACAGATACTCTGCACTCCCGTCGTTGCGATAACCGTGGAATAGGGTTCCACTTTATCAATGGCTTCCACGTAGGAGTCACACCATATTATATCCTTGTCTCTCGGGGGATAGATTCTCTCGAAACGTATTGCCGGGATATTGAGATATGAAGCCACATCCGCCACCGTAGCGTGGAGATGGGCGGCAAATGGATGGGCGGCATCCACCAACAATCGTATGTCCTTTTGGCGACAATAGTCTATCATCTTGTCTCGCGTCATGGCACCACTGACTGCCTCACCATGACACAACTCAACCGTCTGCTCTCCCGTTTTGGTAGAGTAGTAGAACGGTTTGCCTGCCTCTTCTATCTCCTTTACAGCCTTCCGTCCCTCAGTGGTTCCGCCGAACACGAGTATCATTCTTCGCCCTTTCTGAATAAATGAGTGAAATGTCGGTCATAAAGACGAGATACATTCCTCATTGGCTTTCCCTCCGGTCGCCGAACTTCGTTTCCTAATCCTTCCCTCACCGCTTCTCCCACGACAATCATAGTGGTAAGGGTGAGATGGTTATCCTTGACGATATTGGCGAGATACGACAGTTTGCCACGCCATATCTTCTGGTCTTTCCATGTCAGATGATAGCATACCGCTACAGGGGTGTCGGCAGGATATTCCTGCAAGAGCTGCTCCTGTACATCATCAACGATGGCGGCACTCAGGAAGATGCACATCGTACTGCGGCTGCGGGCGAGGAGATACAGCTTCTCGCGTTCGGGCATAGGCGTGCGACCCTCACCACGGGTGAGGATAATGGTTTGGCAACGCTCGGGGATTGTAAACTGCGACCGCAACTCGGCGGCTGCGGCAAGGAATGAAGATATTCCAGGGGTGATATGATAACTGATGCCATGGGCATCGAAGAAATCCATTTGCTCCTGTATGGCACCGAAGATACACGGATCACCGGTGTGCAGTCGGACAACGAGCAGTCCGCGGTCGGTGAAGTCCTTCATCAAACTGCATTGCTCCTCAAGTGCCATCGGCGCACTGTTGCGCACAGTGGCTCCCGGTTTGGCACATTCGGTCAACTGCCTTGGCACAAGACTTCCGGCATATAGTATAAGGTCAGCCTCTTCGAGAAATCGTCTGCCTCGGATAGACACAAGTTCGGGGTCGCCAGGTCCCGCTCCCACAATCTCCACATGACCTTTCGAGCGGTCGAAAGCGGTATCCAATGCCACGGCGAGAGTCCATTGCATGCCTTTCTGTTTTTCCATCAGCAAACGACGACTACCGGCACTCAGCATTGCCGCAGCCTCACTCACACTTGCTGTCCCCACATGCCTCTCCACGGTCTGACTTGGATTTGGCACATCCATATCATTCAGTTCGTCAGCAGTATAGAAGTCAATGTCATATCCTCGTCTTATGAGTTCTCCCACCACCTTCTCGTCTTTCTTCACGTCGATAGTGGCAATGGTTTTTAAAGCCTGCGGCAAAAAACTATTGCAGACAAGACAATGGTGCAGCTCGCCGATACAATCCATATCGGCATCATGGGCAAGTCCCATTCCTGCGTGAAGACATTTCGGAATATAATAAAGCACTGTTTTTATTTCACTGTAAGACAATGACTTATATCCCACGACAATAAGCAATTCAAAAAGACTGCCATCAATATCCTCCTCACGATAGAAGACGGAGACATGCTCAGGCAAATGGCTTTCAAGCCATCTCGTACCCTCATCCTTCACCTGAAGCAGCAATGCCGTAGGGCGACTATTGACAAACAGGGCTATCTCAGCATTGATATCCTCGCGCTCCATATCCCAACCGAACCTCTTCCCCAACAAATCCAGTTGCCACATCCCTTCAATATCGCTCCTCGTGGTAATAATCGGCACTGCAGCCACCGTGCCCGCAACGTCGGTTGCAAGTTGGTTTCCTCCCCCCACATGCCCCGACACCACTGCAATCACATTCCTCCCCGCCGTATCCATACACACCACGGCGGGGTCGGTATGCTTATCCTTCAATAGCGGTGCTATTGTCCTTACGCATATCCCCATTGCAGATATGAATATGAAGGCATCATATTCATGCCACCGTGCTCCTACCTCACCAAGCGGGATGATGTCGGCAATGATTTCCCTTGCCACCATTGCCGCCAACTCCTGTCCTTCGTCTGATATTGTGACTATTGCTTTACGCATTTTATTATATCTATCTTATTATTATCATTCAGTTGAATACTATTGCACGACACGAGCGACAAGCCAAACATCCGACAGGCTCCAATGAACAGCGTGCGACTATGCTCACTCACACTGTTCATAACCACACAACCGCCCTTGGGCAACAGTTGCGCAACTCTTGCCACCATCTGCACTATCTTTCCCCCATGACCGCCGATAAACACGCTTGTCGGTTGAGGGAAAGAGTTCACATCCTGCTCCAAAAAATCACCAATAACCGCCGTTATGCCCGGAGTACGGAATCTGCGCGTGTTCTCTTCCATCAGTTTGCGCCCTTCCTCACGTATCTCAAATGCCACCACATCGATAGTGGGATACATCCGCTTTGCCTCTATGGATATGCTGCCCGTACAGAAACCGATGTCCCACAACACACTGTCGGCTCCCAACCCCAACGCCTGGATGGAGAGAAGACGTATGGGCATCTTGGTTATCATCTTAGGACGTCCGTCGAGGATGGCGAAGGCATCGTCGGGAATACCTGTTTGGAATGAGGGATTTTCTTTTCTCGTTATTATCAGGCAGTTGAGGGAAGAGAAGGCTGTTGATGCCGCCTCCTCGGGCGAATATCTTGCAACGCGCTCTGTATCAGGATTTCCAAGATGCTCTCCTACGTAAATGTCATATTCCACATATCCATATTGCAACATTCTGGCTGCAATGGCGGCAGGAGTATGATGCCTGTCTGTAAGCACACCTACCTTAGTCTTTCCTTGGATAAGAGCAGCATCAAAAGCATTCCATGGACGACCGGTGAGCGACACTATCGTCATGTCGTGATAGGGCATAACGATACGATGGGCAAGGGTCTGCAACGAGTTGAACGTTGGATATACCTTGATATTCGCATCAGGAAACGCCCTTTGCAATGTTGATGCGAAACCGAAGAACAACGGGTCACCCGAGGCGAAAACGACTATCTCGCCATCCACATTGCGATACAGTTCAAATACATCGCCAAGAGGCACAGTGATGTCTATCCACTGCGCCCCGACAGGCAATACTTCGCCCACTATCTCATGATGACGCAAGCCACCTGAGAACACTTTTCCGCCAGCTATCACCCCCTTCACCTCGTCAGTAAAAGTGGGCTGCGGACTGTCGTTAATCCCTATAACCTCAAAACTAAGCATCAATTCTCACTTCTAATTCCTAATTCCTCATTCCTAATTCCTCATTCCTCATTCCTCATTCCTTAAAAGTCTCTCCCCGGCTTTATCTGTTCAGCATCATCGAGGGTCATTATGGCATTACATAGCGTTGCGGCAATATTGCTTCCGCCCTTACGACCTTCGACGATTATCTTTGGAACGTCGGTGAAACTCTTTACGGCATATTTCGACTCTTTGACATGCACGAAACCCACTGGAGCGGCAATGATGCCCTGCGGGTGTGCTTTCCCGTGGCGCATCAGTTCACATAGTTCCAACAATGCCGTTGGGGCATTGCCGAAAACAAACAATGCGTCGGGATGCTCCTCAACGGCGAGACGTATGCCGAGTTGAGTGCGGGTAAGCCCCTCTTGCCCCCCGGTGGTAGCCTTCAAATAACACTTAACCTCCAACCCTAATCTCGCGAGTGCAGCCTTGCGTATTCCACTCTCCACCATAGTCACATCGGTGACTATCGTTTTCAGCCTTCCACTCCTTATGCTCTCGAATATCCTTGCCGGGGCATCATCGTCAATATGCAGGATATTCTCCATGTCGAAATCGGCCGTGGTGTGAATGGCATGAAGCATCAGCCATCTCTTGTCAACGGGTATGTCTGGATGCTTCATCTCGGAGAGGATGGTGCGGAAACTTTGGGTCATGATGGCAGCCCCAGCCCCCCCAAGCCCCCCATAGGGGGGATGTACGTCAGCATAGTAGCCGCGGGGAGTCACCATCGTGCTTTGCTTCCCCCCACCGGGGGGCAGGGAGACTGGAGATTGTACTACAGTCTGACTATTCCCGATAATAATCACCGTCAGCATGTCTATGTCCTTGGTATTGAGGGATGCGAGTGTTGTTATCTTCACTGTCTCGCCGTCCCTTCCAGCCTGTCGCACATATCCCACAGGCGTCTCTGGGGAGCGTCCCTCATTTAGGAATATCTCGCACAGTCTGTCCAACTGCCAATAACGCTCGTTGGAGCGCGGGTTATATACGGCGGTGACGAAGTCGGCTTCAGCCGCCGCCTTTATTCGTCGCTCAATGAGCGCCCAAGGGGTCATGAGGTCTGAGAGTGACAATACACAGAAGTCATGACTGATGGGCGCACCTAATAATGAAGCAGCTTTCTGAAAAGCGGAGATGCCGGGATGTACGATGATGTCGATGTCCGACCCACGTTGGTATTTCATCTCATATATCAGCGATGCCATACCGTATATTCCGGCATCTCCCGATGATATCACTACCACCTGTCTTCCCTCTTCGGCAAGTTCGAATGCCTTCTCAGCCCTTTCGCGCTCCTTCTTCATTCCGGTGTCGATACATTCCGTGCGCGAGGAGATGAAACAGCTGATAAACTGGAAGTAATATTTATATCCGACGATGATGTCGGCAGTACGGAGTGTCTCCCTTACTGCCATCGTCATGTCTTCAATGCTTCCGGGACCTATCCCGACAACTATTATTGATTTCATAATTTTATCTTCAATCCGGCAACCAACATTCGACCGGGGGAATACAATGCGTAGGTTGTCTTCGAACTGTCGATGCGGTTATCCACCTTATTAAATATATTGTCTATGCCAAGCTTCGGTTCTATCACGAGCCAACGGCTAATGGTGAACGTATGGGTGGTGTTGAAGTTCCACACTCCATACCCCGGTGCATCGTTATATGCCGAATAATAGGTCTTCGACTGCAGACGGCAGTTGAGGTCGGCACCAAGGCGATACTTTCCCCATGCGTGCGAGTAGGCTGCCGACATGGTCAGGGTGTTCTTGATGCTGCGGTCGAGCAATGCCCACTCGTCGCCTGTCTTCGAACGGGCGTAGGTATAGGCATAGTTGACGTTGAAGTTCAAACCGTCGATGGGGTTGGCATGCACATTCACCTGCACTCCCTTCACCTCTCCCTTGTCACTGTTGACATAGTTGGCGTATGTGGACATCGACTGCGCCTGTGCCTCTGTCATCTCGGGGAACTCTGCCATAAGCATCTTCCTTGAATTATCGTCGAGGGCTATGTTGTCCTTGACGATCATATCGTTGATGAAGTTCATGTATCCCATAACCGAAACGGCAAAACGGTCGCTGCGGTATTCGGCACTGAGCGACACGTAGTGGCTCTTCTCGGGACTGAGGTCCTTATTGCCAAACGACACCTGCGCCTTTCCCCTGTTGACTGAGAAATAGCGATAGTAAAGCTCGTCCATCCCCGGGGCGCGGAATCCGTTACTGTATGTAGCACGGAAATTCAGTTTTCCCGCTGAATACATCAGTGCCACTTTAGGCGTAAGATGACTGCCAAACTCGCGGTGATAGGTATATCTCGCGCCGAGCATCGCTTTCAGTCCTTGTGCAAGAAGCATCTCATGCTGGGCATAAGCGGCAAGGGTATATACGCTTGCGTCGATATTGCCAGTGGAGGTGACAAGATTGTCCTGACGCCAGTCGGCACCGAAGATTGTTGTGGAGTTATCCGTCAGTCCCAACACGGTCTTCAACTCTCCTTCCATCATGCGTTGCTTCTTCGACTGGATATAGTCGCCCACCTTGTATGTGGATGTCTCAACATCGTATTCTTTGCCATAACGATAGCGATCGACGGTGAAGTCGGCTTGCAGCGAGTTGCGATTGGTAAACTGGTATATACCGCCGAGGTTCCAGCGCAATGACTTGTAGCGCATCTCATAGTCGAGACCGCCACTTACATCAGGGTTGGTGTTTGGACGGTCGGTTATCTTTCTGCTGTATTCAAGTCCCGCATTGAGGGCGAGTTTCTTAATGGGCTGCCATGTGAATTTTTGTCCGAAGATATTGTTTCGGTAACCAGTGAACAGTGGAGAGATGGAGCGTTGCGTCTCACCTTCCTCACCGCTGACATACTCATAATCGTTCACGCGATAACTGTCGGCACGGTCGTGACTGAACGAGGTGTATGAACCAAAGCCTTTTGTGAAGATGTCGAGGTTGACACTCTCCGTCAACTGTCCCTCACCGCTCACCCTCGTGTCTGATGTGACACTTACAAGCTCACTTGTGGGTTGTTCGGTGATGACATTGATTACACCGGCAATTGCATCGCTACCATAGAGCGAACTGGCGGCACCATCGAGCACCTCTATTCTCTTTACCCTCGCCATATTGATGCGCTGAAGGTCGGCATTATTGGAAATCTCTCCGCTCAATTTCCTGCCGTTGATGAGTACAAGTATATACTTACCTCCCAAGCCGTTGAGCCTCAACTGCGAGCCCATCGAGTTGGGTGCCATTGATATTTGCGGCATGGTGCGCGTCAAGGCATCGGCGAAGGTGGATATTCCCTGCTCGCTTATTTCCTTTGCCGTGATTACGTGTACGGGAGTCACGACAGTCCCCAAACGCTGATGATGCCCCGACCCTGTCACTACGACAGGGTTGAGGCTCATCGTCTTATAAACATTTGTCGTATCACTCTTCCGATGTATCTGAGCTGAGGCAGTCAACGGAAGAGCGACAGACACTATAAAAATAAAACTTGTCCTTTTCAAATTCATTCTTCACTCTTCATTTATTCCGGATTCTTCGAGTGATAGTAATCTACGGTCTCGGCATTTCTTGTATGAGCCTTGTAGAGGTCACGCACGTTGGCAAACTCCAAGAGCCCCTTCACTGTACCATTGGTATCGGTATAGCTATTGGCGTCTATGGTGTAGCCCATGTGCTCGAAATACTTCTTCCAACTGGTGTCTTCCACCTCGCCCTCGTCGTTATACTCATATCCGTTGTCCCATGCGTCATCATCGCCGGCCATATCGTTGTGGGCATGGTCGCCGGCTATTGACATCAGAGGAGCACAATACACATTGCCTGAGGTAAATCCGTTGGCCTGCATACGCTCATACACTTGTGTCTTGAAATTCTCCTTCATATCCACTGTTCCCACATAGTAGTTGGGGTTGATGAGCTGAAGGGCTTCCTCCAACTGGGTATAGCGCACATTGGCCTTAAACGTGTCATATTCATCGGGATTACCATGTCCCATGAGGAGCATGGCTCCTTTTTGGGCATAATTGCTGAAATTCGTATTAAGAGCCTGTGCCAGGGCATCCACATCAGAGGGATATTCTGCCAACAGGGGATAACCGAGCTTGAGAGTCATATTGGCAAGATAGTCATCGTCGAGGTCGCCGTTGGAGTTATTAGCAAAGTCCTTCATTGCACTTACCACACGGGTGTATTCCTCGCCAGGGATAACCTGCATCGACTGCACGATAATCTCACTGTATTTCACGCGACCGAAGGCCTCGAGCCAGTATTTTGGCTCATAGAACGAACGGGCAGCAGTGTTCTCAGCTGCCATGGCACGGTTGATACAGATGGCTGACGAGAAGGAGAGATACACGTCATAACCGGGGAACTCCTTCTTGTATTCGCTCACAGTGAGGTCGAAGGCATCGTATGCCTGCTGCCATGTCGAACCGAATGCCACGAGCAGGATGGCCTTTGTGCTCTGCTTCTGCGACATCACCGTGGCATCCACTTCCTGTTGGTAACGCTCTGTGTTTGAGATGTTACCGTTGTTGTCATCATCATCACTACATGCCGTGAATGATATGCTCATCATTGCGGCTGCAATCATCATTGCAAAATACTTAATCTTCTTCATTGTCGTTGAATTTTTTGTTCTTATTAATTATATTGTTAATCTTCTTTCCTTGTGAAAATCTCACCGTCAGAGAGGCGAACAGTGTTGTGCCCGACGTGTTTGTGCCGAGATGAAGCCCGTGGGGAGTGCGGTCAACATAATTAAAGATGTTGTCGATGCCTGCCTCTATGCGGTATGCCATTCCGCGCTTCTTGCCAAGGTCGTGGGTAGTGGTCAGTCGCCATGTCTGATAGCCCTTGCCGTCACCGTTTGTCTGGTAGTATCTCTTTGTTGAGAACTTGCCATAGATGCCGATGCCGAGGTTGTATGACGGTGAGAACGTGTGATTCCATGTGGCGAAAATGTTGCCCTTGTGATGCGCCATTCCGTCGATGGTCACGTTCACCATCTTGTCGTGGGTGGTGTCGAAGAGATTGGCGTCGGTGTCAAGATAACTGTATCCCGCTCCCAACGAGAGGTTGTCGGTAGTGTATCTCAATGTAACGTCGGCTCCAAAGGTCTTCGCATCGTCCATATTCATATATCGGCGCACCTTACTGAGCATCTCGCCATATTGTTCGCGATATACGTCGGGAGCTTCCGAATTCGGAATGGTGACGAGGGTTATCATGTCGCCCAACTTATTGTAATATCCCGTAGCCGAGATATTCCAATGTCCGATGGTATATTCCGCATTTAGCGAGAAGTAGTTGGAGGCCTGCGGTTTCAGGTTGGGATTGCCGAGGAAGAGTATCATGCCGTTCATGTCACGGGCATATTGGTAGTTAAGCTCCTTCAACGTGGGGGTCTTGAAACCTTGGCTCCACGAAGCCCTTATTCGCAAGTCATTGACTTTCAGCATTGCCGAGAGCTTTGGAGTCAGTCGCCAACCGAAACTCTCGTTGCGGTTGAGGCGCAATCCTGCCGTGATGTGCAACAGTTTTATGAGTTGCAACTCGTCTTGCAGGTATATTGCCTCGGTATTGTCGCTTGCCGTCTGTCCCTTAATGCTTGCCGGTGCTTCGAGGTAATCGTATCTTGCCTCAAGTCCGGCACTGAGCTTGTTGGTGTTGGTGAGCGCGAACACTCCCTTCACGTTGAGCATCGTGCGCTCCTGATTGCTCATCAGCAGTTTCTGACCTGCGAAATATGGATAGTCGAGAACAAAATTGCCATTTTCGTCGAATCCCTCGGCGAGGGTTGTTGTGGTGAAGGCATGATAATAGGCATGCTTGTTCCAACTGACATCTGCCGTCACAAGGTCGCCCCGGCCAGTTGTCCATTTCATTCCTGCCGTTGCCGAGGCATTCTTGTATTTCAAGTCGTAGTTATACACATCGTATTTGGGATATTTGCCACTCTCGCGGTATATGCCTTTCTGATACCACGAACCTTCGGCATACACCTCCATTGCCTTCGTGGGATTCCATGCAAGTCGCTCGGCTATCTGCCAGTTGGTGAACTCATTGGCTGTCTTACTCTTGGAGTCAGTGACGGGTGCCGCTGACGACGGGGTATATTCCGTAGCAGTGTTTTGCCAACCATCGTTGTGCTGCAACTGGAAGTTGGTGTATGAACATATCTTGCCCCATCTCAATGCCACACCATTATGCTGCCGCACGTCGTTGTGTGTGCCGTATCTGGTCTTGTTCTCCACCATAAGTCCTTCGTCATGCTTTCTCGTGATGATATTTATCACTCCTGCAATGGCGTCACTGCCATAGAGTGCTGACGAGGCTCCCTTCACAATCTCTATACGGTCGATATTATTGGGGTCGATAAGTCCGAGGTCGTTTTGGCCTCCCACGTCGCCATGCAGCCGCTTGCCGTCAATCAGGATAAGGATATACGAATTGCCCAATCCGTTCATCTGCATCTGCGATCCCATGTCCCCCTGCTCGAAGTCAAACGACGACGACAGTTGCGACAGGATATCCTCGATGGAACGTCCTGCGAAATTCTTCAATGCCTGACGGCTGATAACCTCCGTCTGTACGGGCGCATCTTTCAGCAGGTGCTGCGTACCAGTACCTGTCACCACTACCTCCTGCAATTTCTCCTTGCTCTCGATAGTGTGTTGCGCCAAAGCGAGAGGGCACGAACCGGCAATAGCCAGTAAGCCCACAACAACCTTGTTATTCATACCAATAAAAAAATAAAAAATGTTGATTTCGCCTACCCTTATTCCTGAGGGCGCGATGCCAAATCTTGGCGTATGCCGAGTTTATAGCATTTGAGGCAGGTCTTCTGGCTCTCCCCAGCCTGTCATACCTTCCCGCACCGTTGGTGCAGTGGCGTTATACTGACAGGCCTTTTCTTCGGGGGATTACAGCTGCAGGAACAGCTCCGGTTTTTCACTCGGATTCCCTTACGTCGGACGGCATCTGCCGCCGATTGCCTTCATTTTTCGGGTGCAAAGGTAGCACTTTATTCTGAAACCACCAAATAAATTGGATGATTTTTAGCTTCTA